>QMNP01000202.1 GCA_003647825.1 Candidatus Cloacimonadota bacterium | reverse complement strand
CAATAATAACTTTTTTAGCTGTTCCCAGATCTGCAACTTTAGCAGAATCCAGCTTGCGTCCAAGTTCTTCAGAAATCACTGTTCCACCGGTAAGAATGGCAACGTCTTCCATCATGGCTTTTCTTCTGTCACCAAATCCTGGAGCTTTTACAGCAGCGATATTTAATGTTCCGCGTAATTTATTTACAACAAGTGTTGCCAGAGCTTCACCTTCAATATCTTCGGCAACAATAACAAGTGGTTTACCTGTTTGAGCAACTTCCTGCAGGATGGGAAGCAGGTCTTTCATTATACTGATCTTTTTATCGAAAAGCAGGATAAATGGATCTTCAAATTCGGTGATCATTTTATCGGCATCTGTAACAAAATAAGGTGAAAGATAACCACGATCAAATTGCATACCCTCTACTTTTTCCAGATATGTTTCGATTGATTTTGCTTCTTCCACATTAATAATACCTTCATTGCCTACTGATTCCATTGCTTCAGCAATCAGGTTTCCAATTTCTTTGTCATTATTGGCAGAGATAGAAGCAATCTGAGCAATTTCTTTGCTGTCTTTTATCTCTTTGCTAAGATCGTTGATCTTATCGATAACTACTTTTGCTGCTTTGTCCAATCCTCTCTTAAGGTACATTGGATTGACGCCGGCTGTAACGTGTTTCAAGCCTTCTTCGATAATCGATTGTGTTAGAATTGTGGCTGTTGTTGTTCCGTCACCGGCAATATCATGTGTTTTTTCGGCAACTTCCTTTACAAGTGAGGCACCCATATTTTCAAACGGATCCTCAAGTTCGATATCTTTAGCTACGGTTACACCATCTTTAGTGATAATAGGAGAACCAAATTTTTTGTCTAATACTACATTTCTTCCGCGAGGGCCTAAAGTTACTTTTACTGCGTTGGCTAGTTTGTCTACGCCTTCTTTTAAAATAGTTCTTGAATCATGACTGAATTTCATTTGCTTTGCCATAGTTCTAAAACCTCCTGACTTATTATTTTTTAGTTTTTAGCAATCACTCACTACGAGTGCTAAGGAAAAGCTAACCGATTTTTTGTCAAATAAAAATATTTTTTTCAACTTTTTGTAGAAATATGTCTGAATTGTTGTGGTAAATTAATCATTATGTTCAAAATAATGATCAGACATTCATTGATAATCTCTTATCTTTTTGAGAAAATAATTGCGTTAAAAAATAATGAAATCAAAAGTAGCGCAGTAGATTGAATTCAGGAGGAATTATGAAAAAGGCTTATATCCTGCTCGTTATAATAATTTTAAGTTTTAGTTTATTTGCTTATCCGAGAGCAAAAGATTATGTGATAGTCCAAAACGAATCTACCAGGGCGGATTCAGCTCATGGATTTGACATCACGAATTACGACATAACAATGGAGCTTGACGATGCAAACGACTTTATTTCTGGAAGTGTGACCGCAATAGTAGAAGCAGAAGAAGTTATTACAGAAATTGTATATGAACTTACAAGTATGACAGTTTCCAACGTTTTATTGAACGGGAATCCGGCAACTTATGATTATACAAACGACCTGATAACAATTCAATTGGGAATAATGAATCCTGGAGATATTTTCACAACTCAAGTAGATTATGAAGGTTATCCCATCTGGGATGGACTGGGTATGTATTTTGGTACAAATCATATTTTCACTATTTCCGATCCAAATGCTTCACGTTACTGGTGGCCCTGCTACGATCATCCCTGGGACAAGGCAGTTACCGATCTTCACATAACAGTTCGAGATGACTGGTTGGTAGCCAGCAATGGAATTCGTACTTCGATAGTAGATAATGGCAATGGAACAAGAACCCATCATTGGGATTGCAATCAGCCAATGGCGACTTACCTTGTTTCTCTAGTTTGTCAGGTTTATGTGGAATTGAACGATTCATTCGGTGATATTCCCATCCAGAATTTTGTACCTACAGGTTATGTTGCAAATGCAACGGAAGATTTTTCCAACTTACCTTTTATGATGGAAGTATTTAGTGAAAAATATGGTCCTTATCCATTTGAAAAATATGGGAATGCAGTTACTAGCTTTGCTACTTATAGTGCTATGGAACATCAGACGATGACGACATTAGGCAATACGAATATAAACGGAAATCATGGTGGAGAAATGGTGATAGCCCATGAACTTGCACACCAGTGGTATGGTGATTGTCTTACTCATCTAACCTGGTGTGATGTGTGGCTTTCGGAAGGATTTGCCACTTATTCGGAAGCAGTTTATACTGAAGCCTGGCAAGGTTATGAAGCAATGATTAATTATGTAAACGCCAGTATCCAAAATGTTTATAAAAATTGGGCTGGAAGCACCCCGCATACTATTTACAATCCTGCCAACCCAAACCTGTATTTTACACCAGTTACATACGAAAAAGCTGCTTCTGTACTTCACATGATCCGGCTAAAAGTAGGAGATGATATTTTCTGGGATATCATGCAGACATTTTTTGCGGAATATATGCATTCAAATGTGATTACATCTGACTTCCAGGAAGTTTGTGAAACAGTAAGTGGAATAGATTTTGACCAATTTTTTGATCAATGGATCTATGGCAGCGGAATGCCTTCCTTTGAATACACTTATTTTTTCAATCCATATCTGGCAATACCACGAATTATGACTTATGTGCAAACTTCATCCAATTCCGATACAGATTTCTACCTGGATATTCCTGTGCATATATATGGACCAACCGATCAGGATTCCGTATTGGTTCAAGGTACACCAGACGCACCTTTTGAAATGATTTCCATAACAGATGTTCCCGTTTATGATAATGTAGAATTCGATTCGGATAATTGGGTTTTATATAAAACACAAACTTATCGTGGGGCTAGCATTAATAATGCTTACTCGGCAGATGAACAGATTATTATTTTCTGGGAAGAATTTTGGCCGCAAGTAGAAATAGATGGCTACAACTTATACAGAGCAGAATCACCTGATGATGTTTTTTTGCAGATCAATCCTGAAATTATAACGGAAACTTCTTATACAGATGAAAATGTAGTTAATGGAACGACTTATTATTACAAATTAAAAGCTGTAAAAGATGAAGGATTTGAAACACCATTCTCAGATGTATATGAAGCAACACCCATCGACTTTCCTATGGATCAGGGAATTCTCGTTATAGATGAGACAAAAGATGGCAACGGAACTCCTGGAAATCCTGATGATACTGCTGTAGATGCATTTTACGAGGCAATAATCCCAACAACATTTACCACCTGGGATTATGAAGATGATGGAATTCCTCCTCTGGAAACATTGGCAAATTATTCTACAATTATCTGGCATGACGATGATTTCGCTCAGAATTACATAGAAGCTAATATCAATAATCTTGGTTGTTATCTTGCAGCTGGCGGTAATCTAATAATTTCCGGTTGGAAAACTGCCGATTACATTCCAGACTCTTTTAAAACAGATTTCTTGTCGATCAATCAGACACAACTTATTTCTCTTTGGGAATTCACCGGAGCCAGCTCAACGCAATATCCAGAATTATTGGTAGATCTCGACAAAATAAATCCAGCCTTTAACGGTACATTACCTTATATTTGTATTTTCCCGGAAGCAGCAAATGGAATTTATGAATTTGAAGCCAGTGGTGGAAGCTCATCAATAGGGGAAATTTGTGGATTGAAGAATGAACCCAATGGAACATTTATTCTTTTAGGATTCCCACTCTACTTTCATTATGAATCCGGCGCTAATGGCTTTATGCATGATGTTCTGGCTGAAATTGGAGAAGTTGGGGTGAATAATAATATTGTTCCAGCTGCAAAATCATATCTAATAAATTACCCCAATCCTTTCAATCCTTCAACAACTATCTCGTTTTCTGTACCGCAAACGTCCTCGTTTGTGACACTGGAAATCTTCAACATCAAAGGTCAGAAAGTAAAAACTTTATCCCCGAGCTTGTGTCATCCTGAGCTTGTCGAAGGACGAGGGGAAATGAGTGTGGTTTGGAATGGATTAGACACTTCTGGTAAACCTGTCGCTTCCGGAATTTATTTTGCCAGATTGAAAGCTGGAAAAGTTGAGATGAACAGAAAAATGCTGTTAATGAAATAATGTATAACTGTGCTGTACGCAAGTTAGTGCCGAAATATTTAATCTTGTTGTTCAGTAAGTGCATACAATATTCTGATTGCAATGTAATTTGTT
>QMNP01000201.1 GCA_003647825.1 Candidatus Cloacimonadota bacterium | reverse complement strand
TTAAAAGGTATGAATGTCGGTAGTCCGTCAGTCCCTGACGGTAATACATAAAGGGATTCGGGTACTACTTAGTCTTAAAAGGAATAAAATAATGTTAAATCATATTGGAATAACAATTAATGATATTTCTGAAGTTAAAAATTTTTATCAGGAAATTCTGGGGATGAAGATCGTAAAACATTTTGCAATAGACAAATATCTATCAGATCAGGTTTTTCAAATTAACCAAGAAACTGATGTCTTCTTAATGCAAAAAGATAACATGATCCTTGAGCTATTTATCCATGAAGATACCTTCCCTAAGCGATATGATCACATTTGTGTAAGTGTTCGTTCACGAAGTAATTTAATAGAAAAAGCAAAAAATAAAAAATATGCTTGCAAGATAATTCCAAGGAAAATTTTTGATCTCGTTTTTGTAATGGATAATGCAGGAAATAAATTTGAGGTGAAAGAAAAATGAAAATGATTTTCGATGTTCTAAAACACGCCTTAATGATAACAGGATTTGTATTTGTGATGATGCTCATAATTGAGTATATTAACGTTCAAACAAAGGGATTGTGGCAAAACGACCTTGCAAAATCAAAATTTAAGCAATATTTCTTAGCAGCATTTTTAGGTGCAATTCCGGGATGTTTGGGCGCATTTACAGCAGTAACATTATTTTCTCATCGAATTATATCTTTTGGAGCTGTTGTAACAACTATGATAGCAACCAGTGGAGATGAAGCATTTGTAATGCTGGCTATGTTCCCACAAAAGGCAATTCTGCTTACTGCAATTATCTTTGTGGTTGGAATTATCGCTGGTTTTATCACAGATACCCTATTCTCCCCAAAACACTTTGAAACAAAATTTGCTCACAATGAATTTACCATACACGAAGAAGAAAAATGCGATTGTATTCCACATAACAATATTTTCTCAAATTTCAACGGAACCTCGATTCCAAGGATTTTAATACTGTTAATTATTTCTTTCTTTTTATTGGGAACAGCAATAGGTGAAATCGGACCTGGTAGTTGGAATTGGGTAAGAATCACAATAGTTATCACATCATTTGTTGCTCTGTTCATTGTGGTCACGGTACCAGAACATTTTTTAGAAGAGCACCTCTGGCAACATATTGTTGTAGTTCACATTCCAAAAATATTTTTATGGACTTTTGGAACTTTGTTTGCAGTTCATATCCTACTTGAATTTATTGACATCAATACTTGGATTGCAAGTAATATGTTCATAATATTAGCTATAGCACTGCTTGTAGGCATAATCCCAGAGTCTGGGCCGCATCTTATTTTTGTTACGTTATTTGCCTCTGGAACTATTCCATTTAGTATTTTACTTGCAAGCTCGATCGTACAAGATGGACATGGAATGATACCAATGCTTGCTGATTCTAAACGAGGATTTTTATTTGTAAAAGCTGTTAATATTATTGTTGGTGCAATTGTTGGAATTATTGGCCTATTAGTAGGATTTTAAAAAAGTATAAATTGAGTAATCTTTTGAGATAAAAGAAATATAATTATGAAGAAAAAATTTGAATTTAAAAATGTGATTACTGTATCAATGGCTCATTTGATCCATGATACCTATTCTGCCTTTTTGGCTCCGATACTCCCATTGCTGATTAGCAAATTTGGAATAACTGTTTTAATGGCTGGACTTCTGGATATTGTGCGTAAAATTCCAGCGTTAGCTAATCCTTTTATCGGCCTTATGGCAGATCGTATGAGTGTGCGTTATTTCGTTATTCTGGCTCCAGCTGTTACATCTGTTGCCATGAGTCTTTTGGGAATTGCTCCCAGTTATATTTTTATTGTAATTCTGGTTTTTATGGCAGGTATTGGATCTACCATTTTCCATGTTCCAGCTCCGGTTATGATAAAGCATGTTTCACATAATCAGATTGGAAAAGGCATGAGTTATTACATGCTGGGTGGTGAACTGGCCAGAACTTTAGGACCGCTGATAATTTTAGGTGCAATTTCTTTATGGGGTTTAGAAGGTACTTATCGTCTTATTCCTCTTGGCATCATTGCATCTATTATTCTTTACTTTCGGTTGAGGAAAATAGAAATCAGCCAGGATTTCAAAAAGAAAAAAGAAATTAGCGCTCGCAAAACATTTAATAATCTTATACCTTTTTTTATTACAATTGCAGGAATTATGTTCTTCCGAGCTGCCATGAAATCGGCACTTACTATTTATCTGCCAACCTACCTTACAGCGAAAGGTTCCAGTATCTGGGTTGCCGGAATATCACTTTCTATCCTTCAATTTGCGGGAGCTGGGGGAACTTTTCTGGCTGGAATAATCTCAGATAAAATAGGACGTAAAAACTCCCTGCTTATCATATCTATCGCTAATCCAATCTTAATGTTTTTGTTCATTTATCTTCATGGCATATGGACAATTCCTGTACTTGTTGTAACAGGTCTTTTTCTCTTTGGCAGCGGCCCGGTCATCCTTGCTCTGGTGCATGATCTTGATTCCGAGCACATGTCTTTCATTAACGGTGTATATATGACAATTAACTTTATCTTCAGTTCAGTGATGGTGCTGGGAGTAGGTTATTTTGCCGACACCATCGGATTGGATTTTACCTATAAAATTTGTGCCTGGCTGGCGCTGGGTTCTATACCATTTGTATTAACTATAAAAAATAAAAAAGGAGATTTCAAATGAAAAAGTATGATGTAATTATCATTGGAGGAGGGCCATCCGGCATTATTACCGGAGCTACAGGTAAGAAGCAGAATCCCGACAAAAGTTTTCTCATGATCAAAGAAGAAGAAAAGGGTTTAGTACCTTGTGGAATTCCTTATGTATTTCATGATCTAAAAGAAGTATCTCAGAATGCCATGGGTCCCAAACCTTTTATCGATGCCGGCGGTGAACTTCTTGTCGATAAAGTTGTAAAAATCGATAAAGAGAACAAAACTCTTTCTACTCAGAAAGGAGCAGAATTCCAATATGACAAACTGGTTTTTGCCACCGGTTCGGAACCTTCCATCCCTACCTTTATTCAAGGTTATGATTTGGAAGGAGTGGAGTATATTCTGAAAAGTTTTAATTATATTGAATCTTTGAAACAGAAAACTGATCGAGCAGAAAACATCGTTGTTATCGGGGGCGGATTTATCGGCGTGGAAGTGGCTGAACAGTTAGCTAAATTTACCAGCAAAACCGTATCGCTGGTAGAAATGGAGAAATACTGTTTATATCGAGCATTTTCGGAAGATGTAGCTGCCAGAGTTGATACGGTGATCCGTTCTACCAATATCAAGCTTTTTACAAACAACAAAGTACAGGAAATCCTGCAAAATAATGGCAAAGTAAAAGCCGTTCTTTTGGGTGATGGCACAGAAATCAAGGCAGATCTTGTTATTGCATCTATTGGCTACAAACCCTGCACTGGCTTAGCTCGTGAATTTGGTTTCCAGATCAATGAGAATAGTGCAATTGTAGTAGATCGATATATGCGTACAAACGTGGAAGATGTATTTGCCGTGGGAGATTGTTCGTCTACAATCGGCTTCATCACTGGGGATTCTGATAGCGTAATGCTTGCTTCCACTGCTACTGCTGAAGCAAGGATTTTGGGATATAATTTATTTCACATCAACCTGTTACGTAGCTTCCAGGGAACATTGGCAGTTTTCAGTACAGAAATCAACAATGTTACTTTTGCTTCTGCTGGTGCTATCGAGCAAACAGCTCATAATGCTAATATCAATTACATTGTTGGTAAATTTGAAGATGTAGATCGTCACCCGGGGACACTACCGGGAACTTCCAAATTATTCGTAAAATTAATTGTTTCACCACAAAACGGTGCAATTATTGGTGGAGAGATCTGCGGTGGTAAATCTGCTGGTGAATTGATCAATGTTATCGGATTGGCCATTCAAAAACGTGTAACAATATATGAATTGATCTCTTATCAAATTGGAACTCATCCTTTGTTAACAACTGCTCCAACAAAATATGTATTAATCAAAGCAGCAGAAAACGCAATGTCAAAAATCAAATAACGGTAGGAAAAACATGAAAAAACTTATAGCAATTCCTATAGCAAATGGTCGGCTTTGTGCACATTTCGGTCACTGCGAAAAATTCTGGATATTTGCTACAGAAAATGGAAAGATCAAGTCAGATGAATTGATCACACCTCCACCACATGAACCAGGTCTATTACCTCGCTTCCTAGGCGAAAAAGGTGTTAATGCGATTATTGC
>QMNP01000200.1 GCA_003647825.1 Candidatus Cloacimonadota bacterium | reverse complement strand
TGGTGCTTTTGAAGACCATATTAAGATCATGCGTGAAACTGTAGGACCGGATATTGGTGTGAAAGCCTCTGGTGGTATTAACAATTTAAAAGATGCACTTCGTATGATCGAAGCCGGAGCCAGTCGTATCGGAACAAGTGCTGGAGTAGCTATCGTAGAGGGTGTATCAATGCTTAAATTTGCACCCAAAGCCTGGCTCGAACCAGAAATCCCCTGCCATATCTGTCCGGTTCGATCAGCAAATATGAGTAAGCTTCCTAAAGGCGTATATGCCTATTATAAAAAGAAATGTTTGGATTGTCCGCATCGCGATAAATATAATAAATTCTACGAGTAAGAGGAGGACAAGATGACTAATATTAATTCAAAAGAGTTATTTGGCTGGATGGGAAAAATTGTAAAAATTAATGTTTCTAACGGAACTCAGGAAATCGTTGAGATCAGCGACGATATTAGAAAAAAATATATCGGCGGTCGTGGACTTGGAGTGAAACTCTATTCTGATATGTGTAATGCCGATATCGATCCTTTTTCTGCTGAAAATCCCATTATTTTTCTAACAGGTCCACTCACCGGACTTATTCCTACAGCAGGCCGTTACCAGGTAATTTCCCGTTCTCCTCAAACTGGCACAATCTCCGATTCCAGCTCTGGAGGTTTTTTTGGGAATGTACTCAAGAAAACAGGAATTGATGGATTTATCGTTACAGGCAAAGCTGAAAAACCTGTTTACTTACTTGTTACTGATGATGGAATAGAAATTAAAGATGCAACCCACTTATGGGGAAAGAATACACATGATACGCGAGATATTCTTACAGCGGAATATCCAAAGTCATCTGTTGCCAGCATCGGCCCAGCTGGAGAAAATCAGGTTCTCTATTCTGCAATTATGAATGACAAAGACCGTGCTGCCGGACGTGGTGGAATGGGGGCGATCATGGGTTCCAAAAACCTGAAAGCAATTGTGGCATTTGGTACGAAAGATATTCCAGTAGCTGATCCTGATGGTTTTAAAGAACTTCTCGCAAAATTAAGTAGATTAATCGATAAAAATCCTGTAACTGGGAAATCACTGAATTTATTGGGAACTTCGGTTCTTGTAAATGTGATCAATGCACATGGAATGTTTCCCACTGAGAATTTTAAACGGGGTGTGTTTAACGATGCGGAAGGCATCAGCGGAGAGAAGATCACAGAGGTTTTGCTGCAAAAACGAAGTGCCTGCTTCCATTGCCCGATAGCCTGCGGACGTTCAACCAGAACAGCCAATAAATCTGGTGAAGGTCCAGAATATGAAAGTGTCTGGGCTTTTGGTGCACAACTGGGAATTAATGATCTAACTAAAATTACAGAAGCAAACTATTTGTGCAACGAATTAGGCCTGGATACGATAACAACAGGAAGTACAATTGGATGTGCTATGGAATTGTATGAAAAAGGTGTTTTTCCACATGAATTGAAATGGGGAGATGCAAATATCTTGGAAAAATTGATAGAAGATATTGCTTACAAACGTGGAATTGGAGCAGAACTAGCTCTTGGTTCCAAACGATTAGCAGAAAAATTTGGAAAACCGGAACTGGCAATGCATGTAAAAGGTTTGGAAATACCAGCTTATGATCCTCGCGGAGCGCAAGGTCAGGCTCTTAGTTATGCTACTTCCAATCGGGGTGGCTGCCATATGAGAGCTTATGCAATAGCCCCGGAAATTCTGGGATCACCCATGAATATTGATAGATATTCTTCCGATGGAAAAGCCGAAATAGTAGCTTTGCTACAGGATATTTCTGCGGTTGTGGATAGTACTGTTTTATGCAGATTCCTGCAGTTTGCCATGAGTATTTCTACTTTTGCTGAAATGATAGAAGTTGTTACCGGTTTAAAATATACAGATGATGAATTACTGACTGTTGGCACCCGTATTTATAACCTGGAACGTGAATTTAACTCGAAAGCAGGTTTTACACGTAAAGATGATATCCTTCCAGTCAGATTTTTGGAAGAAGAACTGGACGAAGGTTCTTCTCGAAATCGAGTTGTACATCTGGATAAGATGCTGGATGAATTTTATAAAATTCGCGGTTGGGATGAGAACGGAATTCCAACTGAAGAAACAAAAAAGAAGCTGAGGATATAATTTTATGTCGCACCGATGGTGCTTGGATGATATATTGATTTACACCCAAAGCTAATGCTTTGGGCTTCAGGGTTTACACACCTGCGGTGTCAGGGATTTTTTTAGCAGTTTGGAGATCCATCGGAACTAAATAAATTAGCCCTGAGTATTAGTTCCAGGTAAGATAAATAGAGAAGAAGTGTTAGTACAATCTGTACGGCATTTTACTAAATATCAGGAGGATCATATGGCAAATACATACACACAATTATATGTGATGCTGGTTTTTGGTGCTAAAGGTCACCAAAACTTGATTCGTCCTGAAATAGAAACTGAATTATTTAAATATATTTGCGGAATTGCAAAAAATCTTGGGCAATTCATCCTTGAGATCAACGGTAGTACTGATCATATTCATATTCTTTGCAGCATCAAACCAGATAAATCGATCTCAGATTTTGTTAGAGATATTAAGGCAAATTCATCAAGATTTATTAATGAAAAGAAATGGTTTGTCGGAAAATTTCATTGGCAAACCGGGTACGGAGCGTTTTCTTATTCACGTTCTCAAATAGACAATGTAAGAAAATATATTCAGAATCAGAAAGAACATCATAAAAAAAACTCTTTTAGAGAGGAATATGCAAAATTATTGGAATCATTTAAAATAGAATATGATGAGAAATATATATTCGAATAATTATGTCGCACCGATGGTGCTTGGATGATATATTGATTTACACCCAAAGCTAATGATTTGGGCTTCAGGGTTTACACACCTGTGGTGTCAGGGATTTTTTTAGCAGTTTGGAGATCCATCGGAACTAAATAGATTAGCCCTGAGTATTAGCTCCAGGTAAGATAAATTGAAAAGAAGTGTTAGCACTATCGGTGCGAAATTGTGTAGTACAGAATGTAAATCAGTTGATTATTAAAATGATAAAATGAAAGCTCTATCGGAGCGAGATAGAGTAGAACAGGGCGGAAGCTCTGTTTAAATGATAAGTAAAAAATAAATATGAGTGCCGTAGGTACGATATAATAATGTTTTGTGAGGAATAAATGAAAGTTACATTAGCTGGATTCAATATAGATTCTAATCTAATCGAAAAATTACCGGAAGATACAATTGCCACACCGGAAACGATATCAGCAGCCTATGCACGCATCAGCCGTGATCCCCGTGATGTTCCAGAATTACGTAAGGAAGCTCGAGAGCAGGTAAAGAAAGCACGTCGATCCAATAAAGCCATTGTTTTTGGGATGAGTCATCATTCTGTGGCTGAACATGCCTATTTCAATTTTGATATTCTGCAGATCTCACGCCTGGCTCTGGAGGAACTGGAAGCACGACGCATTGGTGCTGCCTATACCGAAAAATCACAACGCTACATCACATTGAATGGTGACTTTGTTGTTCCAAAGGAGTTCAGTGATGAAGATATAGTTAAGTTTGAAGAATTAGTTGGATTCCAAAACAAGTTTTATTTAGATAATCTGGACAAACTTACAAGATATCAATTCTACAATAATCCGGAATTGGCTGAACAAGCTCGATCAGCAGAAGAAAAAGGTACATCCAATAAAATGAATCGTGCTAAAAATACACTGGAAGGCTGGGCTAAAGAAGATGCCCGTTATGCTCTGAGCTTAGCGACACAGGCTCAGCTTGGCATGTCTTTTAACGCACGAACTCTGGAACATGCGATTCGAACGATGCGTCATTCCCAGCTGGAAGAGTGCCGCAAATTATCCCAAAAACTTTATGATGTTACTAAAGAAATTGCTCCTTCTTTAATCATTCTTACAGATCCTGATGAATTCAAAAAAGCATTTAAGGTTAAGTTACAGGATGATAACTTTAAATCAACTCGTTCTAACTTGAAAAAATATGTAAAAGAACTGATCGAAAAATATTATAGTGAACTTCACGAAGATCTTCCGAATATATTGATTGAAGAACATGAACAATTGATTCTTGAATCCAATATAGATCGAAATATTACTACAGCTGTCATTCATAATAACTCTAAACTTTCGATTGAGGATTCATATCGCATTGCCTGCGTAATTCTGGCAGATGAAGAAAGAGGGAAAAGCTTCTTTACTGAGATTCTGAAATATATCTCTGCTTTTGATCCCTTACCGCG
>QMNP01000199.1 GCA_003647825.1 Candidatus Cloacimonadota bacterium | reverse complement strand
GATCCCAAATGGTATAAATCTGAACCGATCTGGGTGACAGCAGAAAGGCAGGATGTGCGAACTGCTTCTTATTTCTGGGTTGGATCTGAAGCTCCGATAAAAGGTATTTTGCCTTCCATAGTAAAAGAATACGATCATGGATTTTCCTATGAAGCAAGAATCGACTCGGTAATGACCTGGCTGCAATTACCAGAAGAAATCCGGCCGCATCTGGTAATGCTATATTTTGATCAACCGGATTCCGATGGACACAAATTTGGTCCGGAAAATCCTGAACTGCACAAAACAATTAAGTACATGGATGGAATTCTGGGGAAAATTCTGCAGGGAATTCAAGAGCTTCCTATAGCCGATGATCTAAATCTTATACTTGTAAGTGATCATGGAATGACATCAGTTGGTAAAGGTCAGACTATTAATATATCTGAATTATTACCCGATCCGAAAAATGTGAGAAAGTATTTTCGGGGTCCTGTCTCTCTGCTTCATCTTATTGATAAAAGTCCTGGTAAGATCGCTGAACTGGATGAAATACTGAAATCCATTCCACATATGCAAGCGTTTAAATATAATGAAATTCCAGAACGATTTCATTTTCAGAATCGCAATTCCGGAGATTTTGTTTTAGTCGCAGATGAAGGCTGGATAATTTCTAGTGACGGCAGAGCTTATAATTCTGCTGGCACACATGGTTACGATCCTGCTGTAAAAAATATGCACGGAATTTTCTATGCAATGGGACCAGATATTAAATCAAATTATAAAATTAGTACTTTTGAAAATATAAATGTTTACCCGCTTATTTGTGAACTTTTGCAGATCGAACCCTACAAAGATGCTCCAGATGCACCGGAAGGTAAACTGGAAGTGTTGGAAGAGATTTTGATGAAGTAGGAATTTATGCAAATCTCTATCGAAGATTTTCTCCAAAAATCCAAGAATTTACCTATCATCGATGTGCGAACTCCAGCTGAATTTATGAAAGGTCATATTCCGGGAGCGATAAATATTCCGATTTTTTCCAATGAAGAAAGAGCCATCGTAGGCACAAAGTACAAACAGGAAAGCCGTGACACAGCTATGGCAGAAGCTATGCATTTTGTTTCGCAGAATGTAGATTTTTATTTAGATGAAATTGCTAAACTTAAAATTCCGACCAAAAAAATCCTGATACATTGCTGGCGAGGTGGAATGCGCAGCGGCAGTATGGCTCGCTTGTTTGCTGCTGATGGGTATGATGTTCAAATTTTACAGGGCGGTTACAAATCATACCGAAATCTTGTTTTACAAAGTTTTGAACAACCATTACGATTATTAATTATTGGAGGTATGACCGGTAGTGGAAAAAGCGATGTACTCAAAGAGATCGAAAATCTTGGTGAACAGATAGTTGATCTGGAAGGAATAGCTCATCACAAAGGTTCTGCTTTTGGGGCTTTAGGACAACTTCCGCAACCAACCGTGGAACAATTTGAAAATGATCTTCATAAAGCTTTTTCTAAACTAGATCTCTCAGAACCGATCTGGTTGGAAGATGAAAGTCAACTGGTGGGCAAAGTGAGAATTCCCAAACCATTATTTGAGCAAATTCGAGCAGCAAAAGTTTATAAACTGGAGTTGAGTAAAGAATATCGCATAAAGAGATTGGTAACTGAATATACAGATTTCGATAAAAAACTTATTAACACATCCATCCAAAATATTTCCCGTCGTTTAGGAGGTTTGGCTGCTCAGCATGCTGTGAATGCTATTGAGAAAAATGATTTTTCTACTGCAATTGATATTGTTCTTTCCTACTATGATAAAACTTATTCCTACGGCCTTTCCAAAAGGGAAGGGCAAACTGTAATTCCGGTGAAACTGGATGAAGATGATCCGAAAAAAACAGCAAAGCTATTGATCGGAAGAGAACTATGAAATTCAGGCTTATAAATTATCGGAAACTGCTGTAACTTGAAGTAAAATTCATTTTTGAATTGAAAGCCTAATAGTCACTTACAGAATAGTTGACAGAAAGAAAATGGCTATTTTTATCAGCTTGTTAAATTTATAGAAAATCGGTTTATTAGAAAAGAAATGAGTGTGATAATATCGTTATCTAAAAAGGTGCAGTTAACAGGAAATCTGTTTTTAAAGTATTTAAATCATGCAGGGAGAATTTATTATGAAAAATGCTATTTATTATTTTTCGGGAACTGGAAATTCACTTTGGATTGCTCAAAAAATTAATGAAAAACTTGAAGATTCCAAGTTGATTTCTATCCCTTCATTTATTGATCAGGCAGAAAACATAAATGGTAAGGTTATTGGTATAATCTGTCCGATCTATATGTATAACATTCCTCATATAGTGGTAGATTTTATTAAAAAGATAAAAAGTGTAGAATATCTTTTTATCGTCTTTACGGGAGCTGGACAACTGGGAAGTGGAATAAAAAAAACCTTTAAAGTTTTTGCTTCTCAAGGAATTAAGTTGAATTCTCTCTTTAACATACCTATGCCCAGTAATTACACACCATATGGCTGCCCAACAGAAGATAAGCAGAAAGAATTGTTTGCTGCTGCCAATGAGAAAGTTGAGAAAATTATAGAAGTTGTAAAAAAGCGAGGAGCTTTTATTGATAGTAGCAATAGCACTTTTTTTCAATCTTACATTCACCCGGGACTGCTATATAAAATGGGATATGCTCGAATAAATATCATGGATAATTCTTTTTTTTCAGATGATAAATGTAATGGTTGTTCCATTTGTCAGAAAGTGTGTCCGGTAAACAATATTACCATGATAAACAATAAACCAAAATGGAATAATCAATGCCAGCAATGCTATGCCTGCCTTCAATGGTGTCCCCAAACAGCTATCCAGTCAAATAAAAAAACTGCTGATATTAAAAGATATCACCATCCTAATATCACAGTTAAAGCGATCATCAATTCTTCGCCAGTAGAATAAAATTATAAAAAGTGATCACTGGAATTGGTTTGAGATCAAAATATTGATGAATTATTATCTAATGTGCAGCAAGGATTTGTTAATATTATTTCATCAACAGCATTTTCCTGGTTTGTTCAAATTTCCCTGCTTTAATTCGGTAGAAATATACTCCGGAAGATACAGGTCGGTTGGAATTATCCGTGCCGTTCCAGATTACTGATCCTTCGACTCCGCTCAGGATGACGGGTAATTCTTTAATTTTCTGTCCTTTCGAATTATAAATTGCCATACTTATTTGTTCGTTTTGTTCGTCGCTAAAATCAAATTCGATCGTAGTACTAGGATTAAAAGGATTTGGATAATTCGTTAAATTAGAAATCGGAGAAATGATCTCACGTTCTTCTACTGAAACAGGCATTATAATTGTAACTTGTGTTGTTAGATACTCACCATTGTATGCTGCCGAAATGGTGGCAACACCCAGATCTCCTGATTCCCAGAATTCCGTTTCGGCAATTCCGTTAGCATTGGTAGTTGCCTGGTGGATTAAGTTTCCAATATCGCAGTCAAAATACACATTTGCGCCAGCTACCGGTTCATTATTATCATCTGCCACATAAGTTTGAATTATCGAATAAGTTGCATTGTTATCGAAATAGATCGTGTCGGGATCAGCTGTAATCCAGATCAGGTGATTTTCTGCTGAAAGAAATCCAAACGTTACAAGCATTACAATGATCAAAAAAGTTTTCATCTCTCTCTCTCCTTCTTTCTTGGTCGATTATTACTAATGTTGTTAAAATTAATATAACAAACCAATATCAAAATCTGATCCAACGTAATTATCCCAATCAGGCCAGGAACCTTCATTAGGGTCATTTTCACTATAGATCATACGGTAATCTCCATGTTGCTGCAGATCTATGAAAATATATGTGTAATAATCCGTTATCCGATACTTCCAAATTTGAAAATCTTTTTGGGGATATTTCGAACTACTAGTTGTTTTCAGTTTTATTATCTCATATGGTTTGCCATGTTTAATATAAATACGGCCACGATCTGTGGTCCAACCTTTTTTAAAATGAGTGAAGAAGGTATTGCAATGTTCAATTCTTACTTTTATTAATTCCACGAACTCATTGATATCGGTAGTTGGATCCAGATCATTTGCTTTCCAAAAAGCTTCGAGATAATGCCATTTATCTTCATCACTTAACTTTTTGTAATATTTCGTCTGCAGGTTATTTAAAAAATAGCTGGCAAGACGATATTCGTCTTTCAATTCATCAAAAACCTTGTTGTTGTTTTGTACTTCTTCCGCTTGAGTAAGTGGAAT
>QMNP01000198.1 GCA_003647825.1 Candidatus Cloacimonadota bacterium | reverse complement strand
GTAGTTCTGCTTGCTCTCAAAGCGTTATCTGTTGGCATTTCCCAAACCAGAGTTACATCATTTGTATTCACAGAGGTAGTTAAATTTTCTGGAGATTCGAGCCAAGAAAGAGTGAAATCTACAATAGTAGTCTGACCAATCGATACAACAACGTTATCTTCATAATCTATACTATATCCATCTAATTCTGCAGTTAGATCATACGTCCCTGCGGGAAGCGGAATCAAATAAAAACCGGCAGCATCTGGTGATGTGATGAATTCACCGGCAGTAAGGATCACATCTTCTACGTTTCCTGTTCCGCCTTCCAGTGTAACTTCACCATCAATAAATCCTAGAGCTGTTCCCTGGCCGCCTTCCAGATGGATATTATCTATATACCAATAATTTATGTTATAAGAATATCCATCAAATACAAAAGCTATCTGGAAATTTTGCGATCCAACATCAGGGGTAGAAACCGAGAGTTGTTGTAACTCCGGCCCTACATTTCCTGTAGGACTTATTTCCCAGGCAGTATTCCAGGTACTTCCTCCATCAGAAGTTGTACGTACGCCGATTGCATATTGACTTCCAGCGAAATCGTTTAAGTGATGCTGGAATTCAAAATCAAGAGTAGTAGAACCAGCAGTGTTCATTACAGGCGAAACCAGACGGGATTCTCCAGTAAAAGATGGATTCCAATTTAGTTTAGATTCAGGGGAAGATCCTCCGGCATTATTAGTTGTAGATTGTGACCAGTTACCAGTATTCATACCGGTAAGCGTCCAGCCATTGGGTGGATATGCTCCACTGAAATCTTCATCCAGGAGAACCGGAACTTGTGAAATCACCAGATCAAATGTACCATCTGCATTGAAATTAGTGTCACCACTCATAGTCCAGTTAATCACTGCAAGATGACCTACTGGTGCGGTAGCAGATGCTGTAACATTGAACATAGCAGTTGAAATATTTCCAGCATTCAAAATAGTAAAAGTATGATTTGTAGAATTTAATGTAACGTATGGATCTGATTCTGAAAGTTCGGTTAATACATTCGTTGCATCTGATCCTCCACTATTCATGAAAGAAACATAAATATCTGCAGTTTCACCAGGATCAAGTATGTTATTAGCTCCATCATCAACAAATATAGAATTGAATTCAATAACGGGCGCATTTAACTCAATGGTGAAATGCAATTGCCAGTTATCTTCATTGCTGCTTACATCAATTATAAACGGAGCTATATGTCCATCCGGACAATCTTCTGCAATTTCAATGGTAAATGGCGTAATATTAGTACCTGAAGCATTTCCTGTAATGTTGTTGTAGCCGGCACTATTTTGAGTGATGGTAGTATTGGGATCTGAACCTGTAATTACAGCCGTTACTCCCGTTGCACTTGATTCTCCCAAGTTATTCAGCATAACATTGATATTTACAATTTCGCCAAAATCTGCCAGCCCATTTCCATTTTCGTCATTAAGAGTTATTCCACCTAAGACCAGGTACGGCTGTTCAAATTGAATCGGCGGTCCGGTGAAGAGAATTGCAGTTTCATCATTCAGTTGTTTTGCCGTTGCTGGATATGAATTATTGAATGTATATTCCAAACCCCGTGTACCAGTGTGATCTTCAATTCCTACGGTACAATATTGTCCATGGTTGGAAGGATACGATCCCACATCTACATTGTTAAATACTTTATACTGTATTTTAATCTCGCTATCACCGGTAGCAGTGGGATAAAAGTTTGCATCATAGATAATTATCTGGAATGTTTCTTCCTGAGGGACATGCTGGTTTGTCATGTCATCCCATTCAACTACAAAATAATTTAATGCTGAGTTGTAGTAATAATAAACATCTCCTGTTTTAAGATCATCCCAAAAAGCAGCGATCATAGGGCTTGGGCCTTGCGGACCGGGAATTTGCCAGTTCATGAAGGATGTGTTGTCTGTATTACCCGGAGCGATCCAGCCGTTAGAACAAACAGTAAGGCTATTATATTCTTCTCCATAAAAACGGAATGTGATCGGTAAATTTGATATATCTTCAATGTCACCAGTTTGTCCTGAATCGTTTAGGTTTAAGTTTGTTCCAATAGAATTTATCTCTTCCCAGTTATATACAGGAACATTGTAATAATCTATATCACCATCATCATAACAATAATATCCATAGGCATCAGGTCCCAGAGGATCTGTAAGTTCTGCTTCTCCAACGGTGATCATAAAATAAACTATGCTATCATAACCATCTGCATTATATAGCTGCATCTCTAATGTTAATTGTGTACCGGGAATAATCATAGCAGCAGCAGTTATTTCAAATCTATCAGATGTGCAGGTTGCCTGGCCACCAGCGGCAACATTGCCGAAAAAAGCCTGATCATCTTCTATTGTAATCCAATTGTTATCTGTTGATAAAACACCATAGATATTGTCAGCTCCAACAGTACCAGGATTATCAATTGTAAGTTCGAGCTGACCGGTACTTCCTGGAACCAGTAATCCATTCGGATAATTAAAATCACTTACATAAAGATTTGCACCTTCTACAGGAATAGTTACATAATCTATCCATTGGTTACCCATATCGTCTTCAATTTCAACAACCAATAATATTTCCATTCCACCAACTACAGATGGATCTACAGAAAAATCGTAGTCTTCACTGCAAGAAACAGAAGTACCGGCAGCAATGTTACCATAAGTTTCCAGGTTATCTGTTATTGTTATGAAATTATCTTCAGTACTGATAACAGCTTCAACACCATTTGCGATCATAGTTCCAAAGTTCTTCAAACTTAGTATTAATTCTATAGTTTCACCAGGATTTACAATGCCATCATCATTTCCGGAAGAATCTCCTGTGTTATCGTCATCGATTGAATATTCCAAAACATTAACGAATCTATCCACTTCTCCCACATCAAAACTACCAAGATGAGGGATATAATCATGTTTGGTAACTGTGAGGTCAGCAGAGCCTTCTACCTCTGCATTGATCTCTAACATGATAGAACCATCTTCATTTGTGTAGCCAGAGACAAAGATGTCATCATCTCCCATTAAGGCAGTAACCCAGGCATTTTCTAGTGGAATGTTAGATTCATCTGTTACAGTAACCAGCAGATTATTGGTTCCCAAGGCAAGATCATCTTCATATGTTACTACCAAATTTTGAGGAATACCTGTCCAAAGCTCCATACCGGGATCTCCCATCAAATTGTTCCAGTAAGAGAAACTGTTTACAGCTCCACCTGGATTTTGGGGATAGTTCATATAAAGAGCCACTTTACCGCGGTTCAATGATCCACCCGGAGTGAAGATTTTATCGGTAAAAATACCATAATAAGTACCAGCATCCACAATATTATTGAAGCAGGTATGAGTTGATGTTGTGGCAGTTCCATAAGCGGCAACTGCTCCTTTGGGTGAGCCTGGAGAGCCAACTCTAATAAATTGTTCACTTCTGGAAGTTCCGTTGGTAAAGCTTCCGGTTGCACAGGTTGGAAATACAGCATAAGGCAGCATGAAACCGTTATTCAAGTTATATATACTATTGTTATCAAAACCACTCATACCCATGTAACCACGATAGTTGAGATAACTGACACCGGAATTTAAACTACTGGACATTCCAGAAGCATAACTACCAGAGTAATACTCGCTAAATGTATAGTTCGAATTGTATTGCAGCATCATTTCTTTAACATGTTGATTAGTATCAATGGTAGAGGTTCCTGAATGAGATGGATCTCCAACCAGAACAGCTTTTTCATACCAGTCTGTTTGAGTCATAAAAGGAATTTTCTCATAATTTAAAATCTTATATATTATAGTCTGTAATTCTGATTCGTATTGAAAGGAAAGCCGGCCAATAATAGCATCTGCCAGAATATCTGTTCCATCAAGTCGAACATAACCTTGATCTCCGCCACCATAGCTGTTAAAATCTGTTGCTATATTATAGCTGCCTTCTGCATCACCAACCAGGCAAATATATTCCGGCGGGTTTTCCCAATTGTTATAGGCATCCTGGATGTAAGCTTTAATTGTAACAAAGCTGGTTCCGCTATTAACGCTATGAGTTGCAACTTCAAAACCTTTTTGGTGTTTCCAGGCAGTTAAATAAGCCAGATCTTGTTCCACGTTCTCATTGTTTGTATGAATAAACAAATAGCTTGGATCCTGATAGATCTCATCCCGACTGAGAGTTGATTCATAATTTAATATAGACGATTTATATAAAGGTTCGAAAGCTCGTGAAAGTTTCATATCTCTCCGAAG
>QMNP01000197.1 GCA_003647825.1 Candidatus Cloacimonadota bacterium | reverse complement strand
TGGAAACATAAATTTTAGTTGTTTGGTTTGGCGTAGCCGCCGCGCGTGCGGCCATTTCAGCTTCATCAGAACTCCAATCATAAGAATCAATTTTTACGCTTGGCGCCATTCCTTTTGCATTAGCAACGATGCCTTTTGCGCCAATTGTTCCGCCTACATGTGTTGAATGATAATGAGAAGCAGAACCGTCTTTAACTGTTATGCGGCCATCAAATTCCTGATGAGTTGACAAAACGCTTCCGGCGTCCCAAACGCCAACGATAATGTTTGTGCCATTCAAATTATACGGCGAAATGTTTCTTACAAGATTTGCAGCGGAAGAAATCGCAGCGTTGACATTATGTGTAATATAATAAACCGGTTTATTATTTTCGATTCGGATTATTTCATGGAGAACGCCGTTTTCTTCATATCGAATTTGAAAATTGTTGGCGTGAGCCCAGCTTTCCGCTTCAGTTTTTTGTTTCATCGCTTTTTCATTAAGCAACTTAACTTTATTCTCGCGCGCTTTTTCATCAGAAAACAATGCCGGATATTTTGGCGATATGTTGCCGTATAAAACAGCGGCAGAAAAAAATAGTAACAGAATAATTTTGTTTTTTTTCATAATATTTATTAGATAAGTCAATCCGATTTAAAACAGTGGCGACGAAAATCGCCGCCACTGCCTCTTTAACTCAACCAACTTAATCAAGGAGGTATTTTTTTCGTGTTACTTCCTGCGCAGAAATGCTAAACCGAGAATTGCAAGCAAACCAATTGTTGCAGGTTCCGGAACAACTCCGGTTATCAAAATATCATTACCGTCAACAACAATGGCTGCCGAGTCGGTTCCTGCGCCTGATAAAACAATTGCAGTTTCCGGAGTGCCCGTAATGCCGCTGGTTTCAAATAATTTATTTGTTTCAGTGGAAGCAACTCCGCCTACGGTACTAACATTTACAGTAACGCTGTTTGCCGTACCCGGAAGAGAAAGAGAAGTTGCAATAAGAAGGTCGGCGTTTCCACCGCCTACTTCCCAATCGTATTTGCTTCCCGCTTCCATTGCAATATTGCCAGAAGTTAATGTTCCGATACTGCTTCCGGGAGCAACAGTTGCCGCGGTTGAAACCGTCAAATCGGCAAGAGTTCCTTCGCCGCCGATAGATGCGCCTTTGGCAAGAGTAATTCCGCTGCTTGAGGAAATATCACCGTTAACAACCAGTTTTCCTGCTTCAACAGAAGTAGGTCCCGTGTAAGTACAAGTATTGCTGATAATTAAAGTGCCTGCGCCGAGTTTTGTGAGTCCGCCGTCAGGTGTTCCGCCGAGGGTAGCGTCATGCTGGAGAACATCGTCAATAGATTTATCGCCTGCAATTTCAATATTTGCGCCTCCTGCCTGGACAATATAATCGTTGTCATCGTTAGGAATAAAAGAAGCGCGTGCAGGCCAACCTGCATCCGACAAAGTACCACCGTTGAAATTAAAAGTACTGGCAAAAGGTCCAGCGCCACTTTCAGCCGAATGGTAAATTTGTGCGGTTCTGATAAGTCCGCCTGTAATTAAATTTACAGTAGCGTTGCCCCAATCGTTAATCCGAAAAGCCCATGTGTCGAGGATGCCTGAATCACTAACATTCACAACGCAATTACCGGAAACGAGCCTTGCAATCATAGTTTCCAAAGAACAGCGCAACGTTCCACCGGTAATAGATACGGTAGTGCCGGCTCTGATAGAACAATAAGTATCCACATGGTCAATTTTCCCGCCTTCGAGCAGGAGAGTTCCTGCGGAAATCAAACTATTCTCGCCGGTGCCGTTAACTGTTATAACGCCATTTCCACCGACCGAAGAGTCTTCAACAATTTTTGTGTAAGCGCCGTACATTTCAAGACTTGGAACCGTTTGCGACTGCCCGTTAAGGTCTAAAGTGCAAGGAGCATCTGCATTCCAGGTGCACTGCATATTGAGGGTTTTTTCCGGCAGACGCTGCGGACCCATGAGTCTCATTTCCGACGCCGCGCCAAAATTCGCGTAAAGGATTGTCATTCCATCATAAGTATTAGAGCCTGCAATCTCGAAAGTCCATTTGTGATCAGTTGCTCCTCCACCGGCAAAAAAGCTTGCCCCGCCCGGTCCTGTAATTTCTCCGTTTAATTTGTATAAATTATTGGCGCCGCCGCAATAACCGCCGATTCTCGTGTCGGCAGTCAGAACTGTAACGGTGTTAGAAATAATCGTAGTTTTATCAGCGCCGCCCTGATAAAGCGCGCCGCAATTGTTGCCATTATGTCCCGCCACGCCAACACCTGATAAAATTAACGGGTTTTGAACTATAGGTTGATCATGTTGTATACGAAGCTGCGCGCCGCTGTTTACAACAATAGAAGTAATGTTCGGTATATGTCCGTTAGCGGTGTTATATAGGTCTAAAATACCTTCCGCGACCGTTATCGTTCCGGAGATAGTATTGTCTGCCCACGCAAGCGCCAGGATTCCTCCACCGGTTTTAGTAAAGCCTTCAGTTCCGGCAAGTTTAGTCCAAATTGCGGCATGGAAATTGTTGTCAGCGGGAATATCAGCAACATTAATTTCAGGAGTTCCTGAAAGAATAATCGGGCCGCCGCTAAGTTGAGGAAAAAACTGATGCAGAATATTTTCGGACACTATTTTTCCAATAGTTCTTGGTGTGTCAACAGTAACGGTGTACGTAACATTATTAGTAAAATAGGCGGTAGAACCGGCGCCATCGGCAATCGTTCCGCCGACCCAGTTTCCACCGTCAGACCAGTTGCCATTTGCGGAAGCGCTCCACGCGCCGTCGGCAGCGAATAGTGCTGAAGCAGCGCAAATACATAAAGTAAATATCATTAGAGTTAATTTTTTCATCGTTTTTTCCTTTTTTTATTAGTTTAAAGATTTCTGCTTTACTCTTTATTTTTTTTGCTTTTAATCTGTTGGTACAATCATTTTTTAAAAATCTTTTTTGGATAGCACCCATCGACAATCTGTATCGGCTAACCCTTTTCGAGTGGTGAATCACAATTGCGCGCGGCTTACTAAAAAGACAACGATGGCGAAACAACGGCGTTGCCTTCTAATCAACCAACCAATCAGACAACTAACAAAGAATTGGAGAGTTGAACCCGGCATTCGCCGGGCAAGGGTAATCGTGATCAGTTATTGGTGCACAGATTACCCATGAGAACATCGCTTACAGCGAGTCTCCCCGATGCCTCCTAGGGCCGGGATCTTCGACGGGGCAGGCAAGGGGCTGTGAACTCTGAAGAAATTCCTTTTCGAGAAAAGGAATTTATAACTACCGGCCTCAACGAGACTGGCCACAAAACCAAATGATTCTGCAATAAATGATTCTGTCTTAAAGTGTAATAGTTTTGCCCCTAAATGGTTCTGCCGAATTCACTCCGCATTCCGCAATCCGAAATCCCGCTTCGGGTCGAAGTGGGCTACTTCCATCCATCCAATCATCCTTCTTCGCCGTGTTGAGCAAATAAAGCAAATAAAAAAGCCGCCCCGAATCTCGGGGCTGCTTTTCTTTGTCAGTCCACCATTATTCCAATTCTTATTTCCTACGCAGAAGCGCGACGCCAAGCAAACTCAGCGCACCGATAATTGCAGGTTCGGGAATTGCATACAATTTTGTATAGCTTCCATCGTAACTTGATAAAGGAGTTTTTGCTCCTTTTCCGGTAATAAGACCGATGCTGATCAAATAATCCAGTCCGGCGGTCTGGTCGTCCCCGCTATACATTACTCCGTTATCAACTACTATGGTTTTATTGGTGGCATTCCCATCGAGACCCAAAGTGGTATTGGTGATTATTCCTTCATTCAGGTTAATAGTGCTAGCAGCATTACCAGTCATTTCCATATGGCCGTTTACCATGACACCACCGTTCATGTCGAGAATTGCGGGCGCCGTGGAAGCAACTGAAGTGTAAAACCAACCGCCTACGGTAATTGTACCGGTATTGACAATTCTACTTACAGAGCTAACATCATGCCCATTTAGCAACCCATCTGTTACAAGAGTTCCATTGTTAACTAACGTATTAGTAACATGATTCATATAAGTGGCTCCCGTCATAGTGATCTGGCCGTTGTTTGTCAGCGTATTGTCTCCTCCAGGAGCTTGGCCGAGAATTAAAGCGGTTCCGCTGAGCGTTCCATTGTTTACCAATAAAGCCGTTCCCGCATGCAGATAGGTTGATGGTACGTTAATAGTGCCGTTGTTTAATACGGTTCCGAAATCAGCGGCAGTCAGACCTAACATAATATACGTTCCG
>QMNP01000196.1 GCA_003647825.1 Candidatus Cloacimonadota bacterium | reverse complement strand
TATAGGAAGTTCTTCCTGTAGTCGCTGTATCACTTTCAGCATTTTGATCTCACTTTCGGTGGAAAGTCCGTAACCGCTTTTCGCTTCCAGCGTTGTTGTGCCATTAGAAATAATTTTTTCTATCCTTTTCCTGGAAAGTTCAAAAAGTTCATCTTCGCTGGCATTTCTTACACCATCTATACTGCTACGAATTCCTCCGCCACTTTGAGAAATTTCCACATAAGTTTTACCCTGAAGACGCATTTCAAATTCATTTTCACGAGTATTAAAGAAAACAGGATGGGTATGAGGATCAACAAAGCCTGGCATCACAACTTTACCCGCTGCATCGATGATATCTTTTGCCTCATATTTTTGAATGATTTGTTCGCTATTTCCAACTGATAATATCTTACCGTCCTGTATTGCTACAGCACCATTTCTAATGATTGCCAGATCTTCCATTTCTCTTCCGGTTCTGGCTGCTGCTGGCCCCTGCAATGTAATTAACTGACTGGCATTTTTAATTATAAGATCGACTTTCATTTTATTTCTCCTTCAATTAAATGAAAAAATCTTCAAACTGGTTCTTTGTGCAAGGATTTTGTTAATTTGTTTGACAGGAATAAGAAAAGCTGCATTTTCATTTTTGAGATTAGAAGAAGAATCAATAATGATCTATATGCACTGTCAGGTTAGATTTAATGATTACTAAAAATGGAAAGTAAGCGTGGATACAGACTGTCCAGCTCAACGCGAAGCTGGATTGAGCGGAATGAGAAATTGTAAAACTGGTGGAGTTGGAAAGAAATATTCCCTATTGCCGATGTAGATGGAACAATGAAAAGCAGAATGGCAGGGACAATAGCTGAAGGAAACGTAATTGCTAAAACTGGAACTATGAAAAATGTACGCTGTTTATCCGGCCATACTTTCACACCACAAGAAGAGTTTGTTTTTTCCATTCTGGTTAATGGTCACCTGCTTAAATCAGATGATATTGATCGAGTAATAGACAATATTCTGATTCATGTAACTGAGAACAATACTAAATAACATGCTAATTAATTTTGATTTGACATTGCTTTGAATATAAGGAATTTTCGAAACGTTTTTTTTTGATTAGGAAGAAAGTATGAAATTAGGTTCTAAACATGATTATAAGATTATATATGAGGATCGCAAAGGCTATCTTTATGTACATATTTCCGGCCCGGAATCCTTTCAAGCTGCTGTGAATTTCTGGATGGAGCTGGAAAATAAATTGAAAACTAAAAATACCGCTAAAATTATGGTTGTAGATGAAGTAACCGGAGAACTGGATATAATGAAACATTATGAGATCAGCACAATTGTAGCAGAAAAATTTATGGAGATAAAGATCGCTTTTATTGATCCCAAGAAAAACACTTTTGAATTGAATAAATTTGGTGGAGAGGTAGTAAATAGTCAGGGTGGTTTTGCCAGAGTTTTTAGATCAGAAACTGAAGGTTTGGAGTGGCTATTGAACGAAAATAGTTCATAACTTTCTTGAAATTAATTGAATTGTTTTAACAAGCCTTAGGAGTAATTCTTGAGCAGAAAGAACGATAAGACCCTTCGTTTTTATCATGAAGTTTTAGGGTTGGAAAGACTCCATTATGGTATGTGGCAAGCTGAGGATGATGTCACAATTGCAAAATTTAAAGAAGCTCAAATTCGATACGAAGACTTTCTTATAGCTAACATTCCACCTGATGTAAAAAAAATATTAGATGTTGGCTGCGGTACAGGTATAATGGCCAGAAAGCTCTTGAACATGGGATATGATGTAGAGGGATTATCACCTGACGTAAATCAAAAGAAGTATTTTGCAGATAAATTGAATGCTAAATTTCATTCTACAAAATTCGAAAATTTTACTGAAACTAATCAATTCAATTGCCTGATAATGAGTGAATCTTCACAATATATTAAACTTGAAAAGCTATTTACAAATGCGCATAAAGCCCTTAAAAATGGTGGATATCTAATTATCTGTGACTATTTTGTAAAAAAGAATGCGACAGGGATCCAGAGTAAAAGTGGCCATAAATATGATGCTTTTGTAAAACAGATTTCAAAAAGCAGATTTGAAATAATTAAGGAAAAAGATATCACAGAAAGTGTTGTCAAAACACTGGATATTGGTAAAGATTTTGTTAGTAGAATCCAGAAAACCGTTGAAATTTATACAGAAAATATTGTGAAAAAACATCCACATTTTACCAATCTTATACTCTGGATTGGGAAGAAGAAAATTAAAAAATACAGGAAGCAATTGCAGTTATTGGATTCACAGGAATTCAAAAAAAACAAGACTTACCGATTATTCCTTCTACATTCAACCACAGAAAGTTAATTACAACACTTCATACTGAACCGGTGGGTTAACCATTTGCTATTTAGGAGGTAAATTATGGATAAGCAAATTTTAAGAAATAAACTCACCTCTACCGATGGTAAAGATTATGGATCTTATCAATCTCTTCTTGGAACTTATGATTATGGATTATTTAGACTTATTATTCAGCAAATCCCTAAAGATCCTTATGCCCCACCTCATACCGGAATTTATCGCATTCAGGTAAAAAGAAATAAAGAGCAGATAATTAACCATAAAATTGCTAATAAAATCCAGGAAATAGCTTTTCGGGATTTCCTTGCCCGTCAGTTTTCCAAAGCCAGTGAACGCTTTGCTGGAAGTATTCGTGGCACAGGATACAGTGGATTAATAACCATAAATAAGCCTGGGCAAAGTATTTTGGAAAGAAGCTGTGTTGTAATTGATGATGATCTGATCGAAATTCGCTGCTTTATTGGCTTACCTGCTATTGGCAGAAAAGTAACTGCAGGAATAGCTGAACAAATGCTCTTTAATGAACTACCCGAAATTGTAGAACAGTCATTACTAAAGAAAAATATCGATGTCCCTTCTTTAATAAAGCACCTGGATATAGCAGAAGATTCTCAATTCCTGCGCAATAAACTGGTTGAATTGGGATTGGTTTCTTTTATTGCAGATCAATCGATATTACCAAGATTTAATGGAACCAGTGAAAAGCCGATGAGCAGTGCTAATGCGATTCCGTTTAAATCACCTGAAAGTCTTACCGTTGAAATTGATCTTCCTCATTTGGGAAAGATCAGAGGGATGGGGATTCCAGTTGGAGTTACATTAATTGTAGGTGGAGGATATCATGGTAAATCAACTTTGCTCAATGCTCTTGAATTAGGAATCTATGATCATATCCCGGGAGATGGAAGAGAATTTTGTGTTTCATTACCTAAATCAGTAAAGATCAGAGCCTATAGCGGTAGAAATATTGAAAAAACTGATATATCTCAGTTTATAAAAAACCTGCCGTTCCAAAAAGAGACTACTGCCTTTTCCACTCAGAATGCTTCCGGCAGCACCTCCCAGGCTGCCAACATCATGGAAGCAGTAGAAGTTGGTGCGGATGTTCTACTTATGGATGAAGATACTTGCGCTACAAACTTGATGATCCGCGATATGAAAATGCAGAAACTGGTTAATAAAAATGATGAGCCAATAACCACATTCATCGATAAAGTCCGCCAGTTTTATCTAGAAAATAACATATCTACAGTTCTTGTTCTAGGCGGAGTGGGAGATTACTTTGATGTAGCAGATAATGTGATTCAGATGATAAAATATGAACCGTTTGATGTAACTGAAGCTGCCCACAGAATTGCTGCAGATTTACCATTTAAGCGCGAAACAGAAGATGATGTATATCCATTTACAATTCGAGAGAGAATTCCTTTTGCAAAAAGTATCGACCCAACCAATAAATATGGGAAATTCAGTGTTTATGCAAAAGAAACTCACCGTATTAACTTTGGTAAAACCGTTATTGATCTGACTGATCTGGAACAACTAATCGAACTTTCCCAAACCAAGGCTATTGCTTTTGCCATAGAATATGCTAAGAAGTATATGAACAATGATCGAACTCTTCGTGAAATCATAGATCTTGTTTCTGAAGACATCAAAATGAACGGACTCGATATAATTTCTCCGCGTATCTCTGGTAATTTTGCCTGGTTCCGTGGTTTAGAACTGGCCTTTACTATGAATCGATTAAGAGAATTGGATGTGGTGCAGAAGAAAAACAGTTAAGTTGACGCTTCCTAATCTTAACTCTCGTTCCCAAAGTTCTCTTCAATTCTCTTTCAACTCTCGTTCCCAAAGTCCTCTTCAATTCTCTTTCAATTCTCGTTCCCAAAGTCCTCTTCAATTCTCTTTCAATTCTCGTTCCCAAAGTCCTCTTTGGGAACGTA
>QMNP01000195.1 GCA_003647825.1 Candidatus Cloacimonadota bacterium | reverse complement strand
CGAACTTGAGATCGTAGGTGAATATATTCCTGCTAATGATGAAAACAGATTTGTTGTGGTTATTTCCAGTGAGGAATTGAAATCGATCGTGATTGATCTGAAGGGATTAAGTGGATTTTTGGCAGCACTTAGAGTAGGAATAACAGCGAGAGATGGTGTTTATGATATCTCGTATGTTAATCCAAAATATCTGGCAATGGCCTATTTACAGCATGATTACGACCAATGGAAAGCTCAAATTAATACACTCGCACAAAAACTTCAGAATAGTATGCATGGATTTGAAACTGTTGTAATGCAGCCATTCGGATCTGAAAAAGGTTTAACAGAAAAGAAACTGAAAAAGTACAAATATATGATGGCAATGCCGAAATTTGAAGATATTGTTGAATTGGCAGAATTTGAATCTTACAAAATAGCTGTAGAAAAAATTCAAACAAATTTAGCTGCTAGTCAAACATCATCAAAAGTCTATCAAATTGATTTTCCAGAACAAAAGTTAACTTTATTTGGTATATCACTTTCCAGTGAAAAAGGTGAAGAAAAAATCTTGCCTGTTATTGATATTTCCGAACCAAAGCATACAGCCTTTCTTCCTTATGAGATGTTAGTTTTTGATAATAAAGCCGTAATGCTTCACGGTAGATACCGCATTGCTCTTTCTTTTCCAGACCTTACTATGGGAACTTTTATGAAGATCATGAGTACGCCAGGAGAAATTGAAGATGCTATGAAAACATTAACCAGATAGTAATATTATTTTTTCTCATTTCAGATCTTTGGTTTGAAAGGAGTTTTTTTAATAACTCACATAAATTATTAGAGATAAGCAATATAAATTAAAATATTGACAAAATTCTGATGTTGAAACTTCTTCTGAACTGAGAAAGAGGTTTTTTGATGAAGAGAAAAAAAATTGCACTCGCTATATTCACAAGAAATATTAAAGAGAAATCACCAATCCAGGATTTTTTAGATAATGCTAAAAAATACAATCACCAAATTGATCATCTAATTATCGTTTACAATGATTATGTAGATAAACATATTATAGACTCATATAAAACTTATTGCCCTGTTACTGCTATTCAGCTTGGAAACAAATTCTTCATTCATCAGAGTTTAAAAGAAATTGGAATATCTGAAAGAGATATTAATGCAATTATAAACACACCTAATCTTAAAAAGTTCGATCTGGTTCCCTATGGCACTGCCAGAAATCATGCTCTGCTAACGGCCTTGTATTATGGATTTGATTATTTATTCTTCTTCGACTCAGATGTATATCCAAAATTATTAACAGATTTTTGCGAAAATGATTTTCACTTCAAGGAAATTGATTTCATCGGATCACACTTAAAATACTTAAAACAGAAAAATGTGGTTGTAACAACAAGCGATTATTCCGGCTATTACATTATTCCAAAAATGAATTTCCCATATTTAATGGAATTACTTCGCGGTTTACAAAAGGAAGACAGCTATCAATATATCTCCACAGTAGATGCACCGGTAACGCGAAATGTAACTGAAGATAATGTATTCGATACAAGAAAAGCTTTAGGTGGAAATATGGCTATCGACCTGAATAAATTTTCACTTCTTCCACCTTTTTTCTCTTCTACTTTGATAATTAATGACCAATGTTTTCTGGGAAGAGGTGAAGACACGCTTTTTGGTCCTTTGATCTATAACAATGGTGGCCGTTGTGTGGATATCGATTTACTGTTATTTCATAATTGTTTTGGTGATTTCCCCAATAAACCCACAATTAATCTACAAAAGAATGTCGATCGTTTTTTCTATGCCTGTATGGGATGGATCATTCGAAATCCCTTCTTCAATTGGCTTCATAAAGAATATGGCATTACTACTGAAGAAATAGATACAGACAACAGATTGGCTTCTTTAAAGCTGGGTGCAAAATCTGCAGCCAAGTATTTTGGAGATAATCGGTTTTTAATGCTGCCGGATGCTTTTGTGGCTGCATATAATAAACTTCCCGAGGAAATTGAGAAATTTCACAATTTGATGAATGCCTGGAAAACGATGAAAACAAAATTAGCAGTTAGGAGATAATATGAGAACTTACATGGTAATCCCCACATACTGGGGTGGACCAGACGAAACCTGGCAAGTTGGAGATGCAGTTTATGATCATGCAACACCATTAAATCAGGAAGGAACTTTAATGAGAACTTTGGAATCGATAGGTACTCTTTCCGATAAAAATTTCACATTAATAATCTTAGCAGCAGCTACAAATTTGAAATATGTAGCCATGATGGAAGAGAAATTAATTAAAATGCTTACAAATGCAGATCTTCCAGTTGATACAATTTTATTTACTGAATCAAGCTTAAGAGAATTGAGAAAAAAACTATACAATGATTTTGAAATGGAGGATATTCTAAGTTTAAGAGGATATTCCAATATCAGGAATCTCTGCTTGTTCCTGCCTTATATCCTGGATGCTGAAGTAGCTTTATTGATTGATGACGACGAAGTATTTGAAGATGCAGAGTTTGTAACAAAAGCTAAAGAATTCATTGGAAAAAGATTTTATGGAAATACTGTAGATGGTGTTGCCGGTTATTATCTGAACGAAGATAATGAATATTACGATAAAGTGAACATTGTACCCTGGATGACATATTGGGACAGATTCGGTGGAAAAAGAGAGGCATTTGATAATATCATTGGAGGTGAACCTCGCTTAAAGAAGACACCGTTCGCTTTTGGCGGGGCTATGGTTATCCATCGCAACTTGATGAGGATCGTTCCTTTTGATCCGAAAATAACGCGTGGTGAAGATACCGATTATGTAATTAATTCGAGGATATTCGGTTTTAACTTCTACCTGGATAATCAATTGGCAATAAAGCATTTACCACCACCAAAGAAACATCCTGTCTGGCAGCGCTTCCGGGAAGATATCTATCGTTTTTTATATGATAAATCTAAATTTGATAATCAAACTCTTCGAACGAATCTGCATAAGATCTCCCCCGAAGATTTTGATCCCTATCCAGGCAATTTCATGAAGGAAGATCTGGGAGACAAAATCTTTAAAACAAATATAATTCTAGCTTTGAATTACCTGGCGGATGGTGATGTGGAAGCCTGCAAGAAAACTATCGAGAACATCTACCTGGCCCGTTATGATGCTGTTCCCCACAGCGACACGTACGATGAATATTTACAATTCCAGAAGAAATGGCGTAAACTGCTGGAAAGAACCAACGATTTTGGCTCTGAGTTGAAAGAAATAATACTTTCAGGACAGATCGTAAAATTTGATAAATACCAAATTGCCAAGAAACAAATCTTCCAGCAATCTGGAGTAACTGAAGATGTAGACTTACAAAATGTAGAACTTTTTAAGAATTTTAATAAGAAAGAATTGCGTCGATTATTACATATCTCGAATATGATCAACCTGAAAGCTAACGAGTATTTATTCCAAACTGGAGATATGAATGATAATGTTTACATACTTCTGCAAGGTAATATGCAGGTAATAAAAGTGAACACAAATGGTGGTGAAGATGTGATCGTTATGGAAATTCTCCCTGGAGAACACCTAAATGAATCGGCCATTTTTTTTGATAATCCGCATCGTGTTTCCATAAAGGCGATCACAGATTCGATCTTAATGATGATTTCCAAGAAAAATGCTCTGAACATATTGGCAGAAAGTCCGGAGATCGCTTCTAAAATCTTGTGGGAAGTATCTAAGAAACTAAGCGAAAGACTAAAGCATACAACCCAGAAATTTACCGATACTTCTGATAGAATTTCTGATGTCTCTGATCATATGGATAATCTGGAGAAATGATGAAATCTAATCAAAAATCTTAGATCGTTAATCTCCAATCTTAAATCGTAGATCATGTTTGAAAGAATTGCAGATATCAGATTTGAGAATTAAGATTTAAGATGTAAATGAAACTAAATCTTAGATCGAAAATCGTTAATCGTAAATCATGTTTGAAAGAATTGAAGATATTAGATTTGAGAATTAAGATTTTAGATGTAAATGAAACTAAATCTTAGATCGTTAATCTCCAATCGTAAATCGTAGATCATGTTTGCGAGGATTGAAGATGTCAGATTTGAGAATTAAGATTTTAGATGTAAATGAAACTAAATCTTAGATCGCAAATCGTTAATCGTAAATCATAAATCATAAATCATGCTTGAGAGGATTGCAGATGTCAGATTTGAGAATTAAGATTTAAGATGTAAATGAAACTAAACCTTAGATCGCAAATCGTAAATCTTAAATCGTAGATCATGTTTGCGAGGATTGAAGATGTCAGATTTGAGAAT
>QMNP01000194.1 GCA_003647825.1 Candidatus Cloacimonadota bacterium | reverse complement strand
TCAATAATTTAAATTTTGATTAATCTAAGAATTCCTCGATGCTCTGCATCGGGGTGTCCGAACTTTCTCCCCGGATTTAGGGGAGATGTCCGATAGGACAGAGGGGTAAATACTGAAAATCCGATTTTCAGCTTGCTGAAATTAAGTTGGCGAAATACCCCTTGGCTCTGCCACGGGGATAGTCAACTTTAAGAATTTTCTTTAATCCCCTTTTATTCCTCCTTACGAAGGGGGCAGAATTAAAAGGAAACGAGAAATGAAAAAATATAAAATTGAAAGATACGATGAACAGAAAGCAACAGAAAATAAATTGAAAGCCTATTATGATTTCTTTATGGTAATCCTTGCAGAAGCACGACCGGATGAGCCGAAAAGGCCTTATGACAAATTTATCAAACAAGTGCTGATTCACTCAAAATCGATGCTGATAAGGCGTTGGGTGATTTGGGAAGAAGGCAAAATCATTGCTTATGCAATAATTTACAAAGCACTGGATGGAGAGAATCAACATTTCCCTGAAGTAGATATATTTGTACTACCTGCTTGGCGAAGACAGGGAATTGGCAGGTTGATGCTGGCAAAATTAAATGAGGAATGCATCAAACTGAAGTGTACAAAACTGGAATTCAGTACATTCTCTAACACACCTTGCGGTTCTGAATTTCTAAGTGAGATCGGTGCGGGAAAATGCACCACAGAATACGTGAATCAACTGGAAGTAAAAGATCTGGATATGAAGTTAATGGATACTTGGATAAAGAAATCTACGGAAAGAGCAACCGAATATGAAATCGAATTGTGGGTAGATTCTTACCCCGAAAGTGAACTTGAAGGTTTTACTAAACTCTATAATGATTTCTGGAACAGTATTCCTATCGGTTCTTTTGATTATGAGTATGAAGAATTAACTCCTGAAAGATTGAAGAATGAAATGGAATCCAAAGTGAAAAGAGGATGGAAAAACTGGATCATGGTCGCTAAATTTAAACCTTCGGGAGAATATGCCGGTTTTACTGGTATTTATTATACAGGATTCAATCCTGAGATGTTGAATCAGGGAAATACCGGGGTTTCTGCTGAACATCGTAATAAAGGTATTGGACGCTGGCTGAAAGCAGCACTGACAAAACATGTTCTTAATGAAATGCCGGAAGTGACGAAAATCCGTTCCGAAAATGATGTAACGAATAAACCTATGCTGAATATAAATAACCAGATGGGATTCAAACCGATCTACAGTGAAAGTTATTGGCAGATTACGACAGAAGAAGTTAATGATTATTTGAAATGAAATTGGATTTGAAATGCAAAATTTATAATATTCTCTTCCTGACGATTCTCTCATGTTTTTTTTATGAAGGATCTCGTTAGAATTGAGATTCTTCATGAGAGAATTCTTTGAAGAATATTTAAGAAAGACAGTTTTGACGCTAATGTGAAATTCTAAACGATAAGGAGATACTAAAATGGGAAAAATATTTGTTACATTAATTCTAATCTTTACTGGAGTAATTCTCAGTGCTTTCACAATTCCGTTTTCGCAAACAGAATTGAAAACAGATGTGAATCATCTATCAGAATTTGTTCGTATATCCCCGGATGATTCATTAGCAATTCCCTTGCAGACAGATGTATGGTTATGGCATGATAAAGAATGTCTTTTTATTCATTGGGAAGTGGAAGTAAATGAGAGTTTTGAAAAGGGAAGATTAGCTAATACGGATGAATGGATAGAGTGTGATAAGTTAAGAATTCAAATAATTACAGATGTAAATAATTATTACACCTATTTTTTCTATTCAAATCCATTTGGCAATAAATATGACGGAATACGCGGATCTGATATGAGTTTGGATACTGCCTGGAACAGTAATTATAAATACGAAAACAATATTTCAGACAATATATGGATAAGCACAATGCAGATTCCTATTAAGGATTTACGTTTTTATGGTAAACCACCATATGAATGGAAGATTATCTTAACTCGCTATTTCGAAAAAACCGAAGATTATTATTCAATTCCTTTCGGTAAGATTGAAATGGGAAAAGATTATTTTCGCAAAGCTTTCGATATTGTCATAAAAGAAGAACTTTCCCAAACTAAGAATTATAGAATTACACCTTATCTCATCAAGAAATACGATCTTCTGGAAGAAACTGATTTCTTTGATCTTGATAATGTTGGGCTGGATTTCTCTTATAATCCAACTTCTGCCACGAAAGTTAAGATCAGTATAAATCCTGATTTTTCCAATATTCCTCTGGATTCAGAAGTAGATAATACTAATGTAAGATATGCACCTTATTTTTCTGAAAACAGATACTTTTTCATTGAAGATCTCGATGTTTTTGGAGTAAGTAGTAATTTGTTTTATTCACGGCATATTATGCAGCCGCAATACGCTGTAAAACTTACTGGAAATTCAGAGAATTACTCATACGGATTTCTTTCTGCCATGGATAAAAAAGTTATCGAAGAAGATGAAACTTTAAACAGTGATGATATCTATAATATGCTGGCTTTCAAACCAAAATGGGAAGATATTTTCATACAAATGACGTTGCTGAACAGGATGAATAAAGATTATCACAATGAAATGCTTATGATCAAACCAAGTTGGGAATTTAAGAAAAACCACTCAGTATGGAGTGAAGTAAATTACTCCATAAAAGAAATGCCTGGTTCAGATTATGAAAGTGGATATGCCATGTATTGCGGCTACAACGGAAAGAAAAAGGACTTTAACATAAATCTAACCTGTTCTCAAATGAGTAAAGATTTCAATGCAGATATGGGACGAATATATCTAACCGATTTTTCTGCGATTAATATTGATGTTTTTCAAGAAACCGAACCAAACGGAAAATTTGTTAAAAAATTCGGTTCTGGTTTTTGGCTAAACAGATCTATCATAAATGACAATAAAGAGTTAGATGGGCAAAATGCTGGTCTGAACTTCTGGGCAAACTCACCTTACAAAATAAGTTTCAGCATTAATGCAAATATTGGACAGGAAAATTATGAAGATTCGATTTATGACTGGGATTTTTTCTTTGCAAGTATAGGAAATTGGAGTTTATCATGGTTAAGTGCAAGAATTAGTTACAGTTCCGGGAATTCGATTGTATATAGTCTTTCCAAAACATACAGAAATGATAACGTCTGGTTCTCGTTATGGGGAGATATTGGAAGTAATGTATCTTATAGTACATCAATTCAAAAGCAAAGATATTTCGACTTTCCTGATGATTGTGGAATGGATAACGAATATTGGATAGGCAACACAGATATTACTATTAACTTTTCTAATCTGCTCTCACTTAGTAATGGATTTCGGTTTAATAATTATGAAAGTAATAATCTAACTTCATACATTGGAGTTTTTTCGAATCTTCGATTTGAATTCAAGGATAATTGTAATTTATATGTCGGTTATAAATCTGCTCAGGATGAAATCGAGGAAGAATATATTACCGATTACAAACAGGCTTATATGAAAGTTAGTTATACTTTTTAAGAAAAATGAAAATTGGTAAATTTGATTGATGCGATCACTATTGGAATGTAAAATAAAATTTTTAGCGATATTCATTCTGGTAATAATTCTTATAGGATGTCATCACTCAACTGAAAATGTAAAGGCAGTAATGTTGATGCCATTAAGAGTTGGAAATTTTTGGATTTACGGTGCTGGATTTACCGATGATGAATCAAATCTGTTTGATGGCTTCAAAATTGAAATCACTGGGAAATTGGAGATTCAATATAATGAAACCGAGAAGGAAGTATTTGTTTTTCGTTTATCTGAATTACAGGGAGAGGAGTGGAGTTTTCTACAGAATGTATGGTTCAATTATGAAGATAATGGATTATACCTTTACTATTATAATCCAAATACTCCATATGAAATTCTGAGAGTAATGATTCATAGGAATCCGATGGAAATCGGAGATGAATGGCAAAGTGTGATGAACGAAGAAGCATCCTGTACAGAAAATGAAATTGAAATTACAACGAATGCAGGAATGTTCGATTGTTATGAGATCACTTCCTCTAACGGAAAAGGTTATTTCTGCCCGGAAGTTGGTTTTGTTAAAGGCTTGTTCTATATCGCTTTCTGGCATGTAATTAATACATCGCTGATTGAATATGGAACAACTGATTAATGAGAAAAAGGAGAACAAAATGAAATACAGAAAATTTGATTTGAAAAAAGATAAAGATGCAGTATATAGAATTCTGAATGAATGTGGGTGGGTTCACGATAAGAAAAAGGATAAATATTTAAATTTATTTCTACCGAAAGCTAACACGTTGGTTGTGGATATTAATGATGAACCCGAAGTAATGGCAACAAGT
>QMNP01000193.1 GCA_003647825.1 Candidatus Cloacimonadota bacterium | reverse complement strand
TCTGAACTCGGAGAAACTCCATCAAATGTTGCAATTGCGTGGTTACTACATCGTCCAACAAAAATAATACCAATAACAGGACCAAGAACAGTTGAGCATCTAACTAGCGTATTGCCATCGCTAAAGATTACGCTCTCAGAAGAAACTTTAAAACAAATTGATAAAATATTCCCAGGTCCAGCGGCAGAAGCACCAAATGCTTATTGGCAGATTCCTGGAATTTCATATAAACAACAAGGATCAACAAAATGAAAAACATTATTACAAAAACAACAACTATTGTGGCTTTAGCGCTACTGATTATTGCATCTTTATCTACTCTTCATGCCAGTCAAGCAAAGCCTGATCCTGAATTTTACGCTAAAACGACTTATGATCGTTTAGTTTGGGGATGTCGCCTTATAAACTGTTCTCACAAAAACAAGGAAGTTATTGTAAAAAAAGAGCTAGAAAAGATAGATGGAGTGCCAACGAAGGAGCAGATTCTAGCAGCCTGTGAAAAAGGGCGTTTTACTCCATTTGAATCAACTTTGATTTATGAATACATGGTATGGTTTAATAAAGATGGAAAGCGTATTCAAGAAGAATGGCGAAACGGAACTCATAATGCCGCTAATGATAAGTATTTACCATTAGTCAAAACAGCGTTCTGGAATAGTATTTATAATACATGGAGAAGCGACAAAAAGAAAAGAGTGCGTGATGGGAGTGGCAGGTATTTCCGTGGGAGTAAATTACCGAAAGTAGAAGTTGATGGTGAAGAAGATTTGCAAAATCTCTTAGAGAGCGGACTTAAAGTTCTCCATAAAATCTATAATCATAAAGAATTGACCGATGCGGATAAGGAAACTCTCATTGAGTGGCGTTATGCTTATTTTTCATCACATTACATTGGTGGTATTACGCCATTATTTCTCCCTGGAGATTCATGGAAAACCTTTAAGAAGAATTTGGTAGGGCTGGAACCTCATTGGGGAATGCCTCAAGTTCAAAAAAATAAATATGCCACAAACTGCAAACCTGGGGATAAAACAGTAAACTTTAAACTTTTAAAAATTGAAGAAATTATAAATAAAAAAGATTTCTCTCTTAATCGTAGATTTGATGACACTGACTGTTTGAGACCAGAAACAATAGATGAATTTATCGATGATTTGAAAAAGTATGCTGAGAACTATGAATCAACGGATGAATACCCTATTGTTAAAATAAAAAACTTATCAAACGACACAAAAGAAACGAAAGAATTCACAACATTTTACAATCTTCTTGATAACAAACCGATGATTTTTGGCAATTGGCTTATCAATAACGATGAAGCAAATAGACGAATAACAAAAATGTTACATCTTTATTATCGTGTATGGAACGATAAATTGAATATCGTCGGAGCAGAACCGGGCTTTTTGGCTTTAGTGGAAAAAAATCATCTCAAGTTTGATTTAGATATTAACAGCAGGGTTAATTATGTATTAAAGGACAGTGTCTTTGCTCTCCCAACAATGCCGACTCCCTATCTCTTTGCAGGAAGATCTCTCGTTTCTAGTGGTCGTTATTCTATTATAGCACCCGATGGAACAATTATGGGTTACTGGACAGATAGAAAAAACTCTATGCAACCAAGAAAAGGAGATAGCTGGGATGGTGTTATAGGAACGCACTTGGGTACAGATCGTTATTTGATTAACTGCTTTAAAAATAATTTTTCAAAAGATCTTATTTCAAACCACATTCCACATGGGGCTTTTGTCAGCAAATTCGGGAAAAGTTTAGATGGAGCATCTGAAAACGGTTACAAAACAAAAAAATCATACAATCGATACGGTAATTTATATGAGATTATCGGAGAAGTCATAAATGTGGATGCACAAAATCATACTCTCACCATTTTGCGAGAAGAGTTCCATAAAGAAAGTTATCCTAATTTTCATCTGATGGAAAAATTCAATTATAAGGCAAGCCCAAAAGGAGACATACAATACAAACTTTTCAAATCCTTTGAAAAAGCTGGCAATAGTATTGAAGCAAGAACCATAATAATACCAGTTAATACAAATGTATTCACATTCTTAAACGGACTAGAAATCAAGGACGAAACAGGGTTTAAAAAAGGTGATATTATTTCTGTTATGCAACAACCAAAAATTAAGTTCCCTTATATTCTTCGTGCTATCCGATTTAATTTTGCTCCAACAATAGACCCTGTAAAAGAGATTAAATTAAAGAGCGATGCGGGCGAACAAACAATAGAGCTTACAGGAATTAGCGACAATAATCTTATTGCGAATCAATCTATAACGATAACAGCAGAAAGTCTTAACCCTGCGCTTATCGCAAATCCTGCGGTTCACTATACAAATGGTAAACAAACAGCACAGCTTGTCTTTACTCCAATAAATGGACAAACAGGTGAGGCTGAAATAAAAGTAACAGTAAAAGACAATGGCAGCACTTTTGATGGTGGCAAAGACACAACAACGCTGATAATAAAAATAACAATAAAATAACAACTGCGATATTCGCAATAAATTAGGATAAACAAAATGAAAACAAAATTTAATAAATTGGAACTACACGAAGATCGTGTGGTGGACGCACTCAGAACCATCACCGTGGACGACCTGTCGTCTGACAAACCGGAAAACAAAACAACCATTAGAGCCTCCTCGCCTATGATGGAACGGCTTTGGCAGGTTGCCTTGTCCGATGTCGAAAAATGCATCCACGAAAAAGAGGGCCGGATGGTTCTGTCGGCCGGAGCCACCTTCGGTGTGTACACCCGTGATGTGGCCTATGCCAACATCCTGGGTATAAACGACCTCTTCCCGGAGGTTGCCTGGTCGAGCATCGTGTTCACCCGCGAATATCTCTACGACACCTTTGGTTACAAAGTGCCCAAAGGATATGTTTTGGCGGATGCGTTTGAGAACATCCCATGGGAGGTGCAGGATGTCCCAGCCTACGATCCTAAAGCCGACATCGATTGGAACCGCACCTATCACAGCTTTCCCGTAGCTACCGATGATGTCTGCTGGCTCTGGGCCATGGGAGATATGATGGAGAAGAGCGAGCTCGACGAGGACAAACTGCGCTGGATACACCGCTATGGCAACGCTTATAACGAGCGCTATTACGAGTTCTTCGTCGATCCCGAAGATGGTCTCTATCGCGGGCAGGCCACCTTTGTCGATGTCGGTGGCACCGGCTACCCCGACTCGTGGAGCAAGGTCGATCAGGTGCATGCCAAATACCTCTCCACCAACGCCCTCTATGTCAAAGGCTTCCGGGTCATGGCCGAGGTCTGCACCCGCCTGAAGCTCAATGAAGAAGCCCGGTCATGGACCGATAAAGCCGAAATCCTGCGGGAAAAACTCCGCAGCACCTTCCTGCTTGCGGATGGAAGCCTCGTTCACGTCAAAACACCCGACGGCTATATCGATGGCCGCCAGCACAACCTCAGCATCGCCTTCGCCATTTTGTGCGATGTGGTTACGCCTGAAGAGGGAAAAACAGCGATTCAACAGTACCCCGTGCACGACTACGGTGTGCCGCTCTTCTATCCCATCTTCAACGGCAGGACGGGTTATCACAACCACACCTGCTGGCCCTTCGCCGACACCTTCTTTCTCAAGGCGAAAGAAATCGCCACCGGCGAAGATCTCACCGCCCTCAACGCGGCTTTGCTGGCGCGGACTTGTGTCAACGACGGCACCTTTCATGAATTCGTCGGTTGCGACCGCGAGCCGCGCGGTTCCGGATCTCAGCTCTGGACCGCCGCCGCCCTCATCGATGTCTGTCGCCGCGCAAACCTAATCGAAGCAAAATAAGGAGAACCAACCATGAAAACAAAAACCCTCGTCATCATCGCGTTGTTCGGCCTAGCTCTGGCGGGACAACTCAGCGCCAACACGCTGCCAATCCATATCGATCCATTTAATACGAACACCTACGACGAGATCGTCTGGGGCTGCCGCCTGTCGCGCTGTATTCATCCGTGGAGTGAGGAAAGAGAAAAGTGGGGCGGGGCGCAGGAACAGGCACTGGTTGCGACCTACGAAAACTGGTTGGCGACCGATGGCACCAACCTGATCGCACGCTGGCGGGCCGGGGAGCCAATCACCAACGAAACGGATAAACTTTATCTCCCGCTCGCAAAAACGGAGTTCTGGGATGAAACAGTGATCGGAACAGCATGGGATGGTACCCAGGGCTATGGTCGTCACGGAAGTCCGCTGCCCGCACTGAGCAAATTCGCGGAGGCGGATCGTCCGGCTCATTCAAATTATCAGGCAGTCATTGAGGGCGGAGTACCCGTTCTGCACAAGATTTACAACCAGGAATCATTGACCGATGTCGATAAAGCC
>QMNP01000192.1 GCA_003647825.1 Candidatus Cloacimonadota bacterium | reverse complement strand
AAAGAAGAATTTAATGAACTCACCGGTTCTCGCGAAATTACAATTATTGAATCTAAAGATCGTAAGCTACAGGCTCAATTCAAAATCATCGGAGATAACAACCAGGAAACACTGGTTCCAATTCCTACAGGACTTAGCGTAGAGATAGAAAATGGTGTTTACGTGCATCCTGGTGATATTCTGGGTAAATCATCTCGACTTACTGTAAAACAAGGTGATATTACTGGTGGTCTTCCACGAGTTCAAGACCTGTTTGAAGCGCGTGTTCCAAAAGAAAAAGCGATCTTATCAGAGATTTCCGGCAAGGTAACCATCGGTGACTTGACAAAATCCGGACGTGTAATTTATGTGCTGGCTGATGATGGAACAGAAAGAAAATACGTGATCCCGCCAGGAAAGCGTATTATTGTTCATCAAGGTGACTTGGTTGATAGTGGGGATGCTTTGTCAGGTGGCCCACTTGATCCTCATGATATCTTGAGAGCTAAAGGTATTAATGCAGCTCAGATGCTCATCCTGAACGAAATACAGGAAGTATATCGAAAACAGGGTGTTAAGATTGATGATAAACATATTGGCACAATTATTCGCCAAATGTTTAAAAAACTCAAAATCCTTAATCCGGGACATTCAATGTTCCTGGAAGGAGAAATAGTAGATAGAAATCAGGTGATGAAAGAAAACAAACGTATCGAAGAAGAGGGTGGCGAAGGAGCTACCTTTGAGCAACTTCTACTGGGAATTACCAAGGCTTCACTTCTGACTGACAGCTGGCTTTCGGCCGCTTCATTCCAGGAGACAACTAAAGTTTTGACCCAAGCTTCCATCGAAGGACGTGTTGATGATCTGGAAGGACTGAAGGAAAGTATCATAATTGGACACAGAATTCCAATTGGTACTGGAACCAAGTTTTATAATACACAGGTTAAGAATGCTATCGATGAAGGAAAATCAATTAGTGAGATCATCAAAGAATTTGCTCATCCCGAAGAAACAGAATCTGTCGAAGACATCCTAGATTTCTAAAACCAAAATGGAGGAAAACGGTGCCTACAATTAATCAATTGGTTAGAAAAGGACGAAAGAAGATTGAGAAGAAAAAGAAAAATAGAGCTCTCTCTTCCTGTCCGCAAAGACGTGGAGTTTGTACAAGAGTATATACTACAACTCCCAAAAAACCTAACTCAGCTTTGAGAAAGGTTGCAAGAGTTCGTTTAACAAACGGATTTGAAGTTACAGTTTATATACCTGGAGAAGGCCACAATCTTCAGGAACACAGTATTGTTTTAGTACGTGGCGGCAGGGTAAAAGACTTGCCAGGTGTTAGATATCATATAGTTCGTGGAGCTCTGGATACAGCAGGAGTTGACAACAGAACAAATTCTCGTTCTAAGTATGGAACCAAGAGACCAAAGAAGTAGGGGGATAGGATAAATGTCAAGAAGACGTAAACAACTAGAACGCGAGATATTTCCCGATCCGAAATACAAAAGTGTTATCTTGAGTAAATTCATAAACACTGTAATGAAAGAAGGCAAAAAAAGTCTGGCAGAAAGAATTGTATATAATGCAATGGATATTCTGGCAGAAAAAACAAAAGAAGACCCCTTGGATGTGTTCACTCAAGCTATCGATAATGTGAGACCACTTATAAAAGTAGTGTCACGTCGTATTGGCGGATCCAATTATCAGGTTCCTACTGAAGTTAATTTCAAAAACGCACAAGCAATGGCATTCCGTTGGATTATCAGCTATTCACGTGCCCGTTCAGAAAAAACAATGGTAGAACGTTTAGCTGGAGAGCTACTGGCTGCTTATAAAAAAGAAGGTGCTAGTATCAAAAAACGTGAAGACGTTCATAAAATGGCAGAGGCTAACAAAGCTTTCGCACATTTTAGAGTATAAATGAGAATTACATTATGCCGAAGGAAAGCGACTCATCTGCGATACGTAATCAGGAGAACATCTTAGCTTCAATTCGTAACATTGGTATAATGGCCCATATTGATGCCGGTAAGACAACAACAACCGAAAGGATATTGTTCTATACCGGCATCATTCATAGAATGGGAGAAGTTCACGACGGCAATGCTGTGATGGACTGGATGGCGCAGGAAAAAGAACGCGGCATCACAATTACTTCTGCTGTAACAACCTGTTTCTGGAAAAAAAAACAGATTAATATTATAGATACTCCCGGCCATGTTGACTTCACTGCTGAAGTTGAAAGATCGCTGCGAGTTCTGGACGGAGCAATAGGAATTTTCTGTGCTGTTGGCGGTGTAGAACCACAATCGGAAACAGTCTGGCTCCAAGCCGATAAATATAACGTTCCAAGACTTGCGTTCATAAATAAAATGGATCGATCCGGAGCAGATTTTGATCATGTTGTTGATATGATCCAGGATCGTCTTACTAAAAATGCCAAACCTATTCAAATACCTATCGGGAAAGAAGATAATTTTGAAGGCGTAATTGATCTGGTTGATATGCAAGCTTGCTTTTTTGATCAAGCTACAATGGGTGTGAATTACAGTTTCAAACCAATTCCAGATAAATATTTGGAGCAAGCCCAGGAATATCGAGATCAACTGATTGAGCACCTATCGGAATTCGATGACATTCTTATGCTAAGGTATCTGGAAGAAGAAGAGATCAATAAAGAGCTGCTTCTAGCGGCAATCCGCAAGGCAACACGCCACCATCAATTCGTGCCAATAATGTGTGGTTCTTCTCTCAAAAACACTGGCGTTCAGCTATTGCTGGATGCTATTGCAGATTATCTTCCATCACCATTGGATGTTCCCCATCCTATCGGACATCACAAAAAAACCGGACAGGAAGTAGAGGTTATTCCAGATTTTTCATCTCAATTTTCGGCTTACGCTTTTAAAATTCAAATCGACAAATATGTTGGAAAACTTGTTTATATAAGGGTTTATTCTGGTACTGTGAAACGCAGCAGCACTATAGAAAATCAAAGAAATTTAAAAAAAGAAAGGATCTCTCGAATTCTTCAGATCCATTCTAACAAGAAAAAAGATATTGCTGAACTCCATGCTGGAGATATAGCTGCCCTGGTTGGACCTAAAGATATTCGAACCGGAGACACACTTACTACAATTAACTATAGATTGTTATTGGCTGAATTAAGTTTTCCCGATTCGGTTATTGCTGTTGCTATCGAACCTAAAACCAAAGCCGACAAAGATCTTCTGGAAGAAAGTCTGCATAAGCTTACCGAAGAAGATCCGACCTTTAAAGTTTATCAGCACAAAGAAACAGGCCAAACATTGATTTCCGGAATGGGTGAACTTCATTTAGAAATTATTATTGATCGTTTGAAAAGAGAATTTGGTGTTCATGCAAATGTAGGAAATCCACAGGTTACCTACAAAGAAACTATCGGACATGCTGTGATCGGAAACGGAGAGTTCATACGGGAAATGAATGGCAAAGGACAATACGCCGTTGTTAAGCTTAAAATAACGCCCTTAAAATTGGAAGACCTTGCTAATGGACAAAAAAATATTTTTGTCAATTCCATTTCATCTGATGTAATTCCAGAAATCTATTGGAAAGCAATAGAAGAAAGTGCCATAAACGCTTGCCTGGATGGTCCCATGATTAGCAGTCCTGTTGAAAGAATCAAAATCGAATTGATCGATGGGAAATTTAATGAAGTTGATTCCAGTGAAACTGCTTTCAGTATTGCCACTTCTATTGCTGTTAGCAATGGATTGCGTTCAGCCAATGCCAAAGCTACTATCATGGAACCGATCATGCTAGTTAATGTGATTACTCCTACAGACTTTGTTGGTGAAGTAATTGGTGATATTAACTCTAAACGTGGAAGAATCGAACATATTCGCCCACAGAATCAGAAACAGGAAGTAACTGCTGAAGTTCCCATGAGTGAGTTATTTGGATATTCTACTACATTGCGATCTCTCACTCAGGGTCGAGCTGTATATACAATGGAATATATAAAACATGAAAAAGTTCCTGCAAGTATTCAGGAAAAGATATTAAAAAGAGTTCGTGGTTATTAATATAATTTTTTAGCATAAACAACCTTCGAAAGCCGAACTCTTTTGAAGGTTGTTTTATTTTATAGAAAAGAAACTTATGAAAGTATTTGAAATTATAAACTGGTCAGAGATGCAATTGAAACTCGCTGGAATTGAAAATCCATCTTTAAATGCAGGCTTAATTATCTCCTTTTTCTTAGGAATAAACCGCTTAGAGTTGAACTTACACGCAGATTCAGATATATCACAACAGCACCAAATTCTTATTCAAAAGGCTGTTGCCCGTAATTCTAAACGAGAACCAATTCAATATATTCTGGGTGAAACAGATTTT
>QMNP01000191.1 GCA_003647825.1 Candidatus Cloacimonadota bacterium | reverse complement strand
CTTGTCCAGACTTACCATTACATCAATCGATTGGTGAATCTGTTGCCGAACTGATAGTAAATGAGAATGGAGTTGGTACTTATCAAGCATATGCTTCTCAGGGCAGAAAAGGCAACGCCCATGACTGGTTTTATAAAGCTCATGGTACCTGCCAGCTTCTTATTGAATGCGGAACTCAGAATTTACAGCCTACAAATGCTCCACCGAATTACCTGATTGACGATACTTGCCAGCGATGCAGCCTTGGAGCTTACTGGTTAATGAACAGAGCGATAGGATATAACACAGAGAAAGCTATGCTTACAGGTCATATATCAGATTCAGCTACAGGTGATCCTCTGGTTGCCAGATACATTATAGAAGAACTCGATGCAGGATTTTTCGATCCTCGTTTTTCTGATGAACTTTACGGCCGCTACTGGAAGCCAGTATCACCGGGAACTTATACATTACGCATTGCTAAGAAAGGCTATGAAGAAGAATTGATTGAAAACGTAACTGTAAATTCTTCCGCCTGGAAGATCGAAGATGTGGAATTGAATCCCCTTTCTCCAGTTACTGTATCTGGGAATATTACCAGTAATGGTCAGCCCATAGCTGCTGAGATCATCGTCTCTAATGGAAATTACATTCCTGTTGATACAGTTGAAGTGATCAGTGGTAATTATAGTTTTGATAACTTTGAAGGAGACCATGAAGTAGTTGTAAAAGCCGATGGCTGCGTTCCACAAAAACATATGCTTACTCTTTCCGGAACGACTCTAACTTTTAATGCTGATATAGCTCCTGCCGTGGTAGTTTTCGAAGAAGATTGGGAAGATGATCTTTCTGGTTGGACGGTTACAGGAGACTGGGCATTAACCGATAATTCCATTTTAGGAGATTACTCTGTAACCGACAGTCCTGATGAATTTTATGCCAATAGTTCTACTGCAATATTAAAGACGAATTCACCGATCAATTTTGGTGGAGTCAGCTCTGATGCAGCACTTGTATTGTGGCATAAATATCATACCGAGCACGATAATGATTTCTGTAAAATTGAATACTCTTCCGATGGTAATAACTGGACAGCACTTAAAATGTTTGCTGGAGTATCTGATGGTTGGAAGCAGGATGTCATCTTTGTACCAGAGTTAGCCCAATCTGGCGGGTATATTTATCTTCGCTTCGTTTTAAATTCCGATGATTCTGTGAATGATCCTGGCTGGTGGATCGATGATGTGCAGATTGTTGCTTCTACAGGTGCCTCTGCAGGTAATAACGTTCCTCCGGCAAAAACACAATTATTCAAGAATTTCCCAAATCCTTTTAATCCTGCTACCTGCATTAAGTATTCATTGGCTTCCGATAGCGTTGTAGATCTTTCTATTTACAACATTAAAGGTCAAAAAGTACGAACAATTGTAAACGCGAAACAGCAGGCTGGAGAGAAGGAATTTATCTGGAACGGTGAAGATGATTCGCATAAATCTGTTACATCGGGAATTTATTTTTATACACTTCTTACTAGTGAGTTTTCTCAAACGAAGAAAATGATTTTGCTGAAATAAAGGCAAGCATAGATAAATTTAGCCAGTTCAAGTCAGCAGAAATCTGCTGACTTTTTTTATATTACCAACGATCTATTAGGACTTCTTGGAATATTAATTGCATATAATATTAAATTATTAGAATTATAGAGGTATGTATGAGAAAATGGTTTCTGAGTTTGTTTGTATTATCAATTCTATTGTTGAATAGTGAATGGATAGAATTACCTCAAACAGATACAGAACTGTTTAAATGCAGTAATACCGAAGATGGTTTAACCAGGACAGAGTTCAATTTAAATGCTTATGAATATGAAAATGAATCTGTTAACGCTGTTGATTATTATAAAATTTCTTATATAAATGAAGATGCACATCTGGATGTTAGCAAGTATTCAATTCCTGAGTTTTCTCGATTAATAGCAGTAAATGAAGTTAGTAACCTGTCATTCCCAATAATCGGCAAAAGAGAACAGGTTGTGAACAATGTAGTCATCTATCCATTCCAGGAGCTTTCCACTGAATGCCAACAGATCAAATATCCTCTTACCATTGATGAACCATTTCACCATAAGATTCAGTTAGTAAAGGTGAGCAAGTCGCATCAGAAATTTATTTTTTTAAATTCCAAACAGAACAATATAAATAATAAAATGTTAATGTAAAATAAACGGAGGATTAGTGAAGAAATCATTTTTTCTAATTGCGATTATAACAATTTCCATGCTGCTTTCAGCTGGGGTAGAGATCAACGGTAATAATGACCGAGTGCAGATTTCAATACAAGACAATAATGACCTTAGAGGGAATAAGATTACGCGAGTGGTGGCACTTCCATCCAGATCTGCATCTGTACAGATTAATTATTGTGAAGTTGATGTGCTGGATAGAGATGGGAATCTGCTGGAACAGAAAATTACAGATGGAAGAGATTATGTTCGCATTGAAGAGAGTTTTGTGTTGCGGGAACTATTTGCTCATCAGATTGAAATTGATCTTGAAAGCAAAATAGATGGAAAAACTTCTAAGGTTAAGAAACTTGAGTTTGAAATAATCGCAGAAGATAAAGTTCAAACTCCCGCTTCGATTTCCAGAGCTTTCCTGCCTATCTATAGATCACTTATAGATAATTTTGATTATTCTTATTTGAACGAATTATTGATTGTACCTGCTAAAATGCTGATTCTGGCACATGATGACGGTACTCAGTTTCAAAATCTGGAATACTTCACAGCCTGGAAAAATGCCAAAGGAATTGAAACTGAGGTTGTCGATGTTGCCACAATTGCTGCAGATCCAACCAATGATCAGATTAAAGATTTTATTTTGAATGCTTACAATACATGGGAAAAGCCACCAGCCTATGTTGTTTTGGTGGGAGATGTTTCGGGTACTAATGCCGATTATGTAATACCTTCTTACACTATTCACAGTGGAGCTGAAGACGATGTTACAGATTTTCCTTATACATTGTTAGAAGGAGACGACTATTTTCCAGAGATGATAATTGGCAGAATATCTGTGGATGATCTTTCAGAATTGCAAACTGTAGTTTTGAAAGTATTAAAGTATGAGAAAGAACCTTATATGAATAGTACTCACTGGTTTCAGAATGCTACTCTTTCTGCGGGAAACTTCAGTAATACTCCTCCTCCGCCAACAACTCCAGTGAAATCAATGATGTGGCTTCGAGACAAAATGGATGCTTATGGATATAATAATATTGATGAATTTTATTATTGGCCGGATATGGGATATAATGCTCCTGGAAGTTTGATCGCTCCTTCTATAAATGAAGGTGTTGGTATAGTAGCATATCGAGGTTGGGGAGATGCTAACGGTTGGCAATTTCCTCAATTTCGTCGTCAAGAATTAGATGATTTAACAAATGGTTTATATATACCAATGATGACTTCTTTTGTCTGTAATACAGGTGACTTTGCCAATAATGTTGATCCCTGCTTTGGCGAAAAGTGGGTGTCAATGGGTAGCCCAACCCCAGCAGGTCTAGCTGGAGGTGTTGTTTTTGTTGGTCCTTCTGATCTTCATACCAGAACAATGTATAATAATTCAATTTTTTCCGGTTTTTACGCTGGTTTACTGGATGAAGGAATTTATTCTTTTGGCGCAGCAATGATACGAGCCAGGTGGGAACTCTGGAATAATTTTCCTTTGAATCGCCAAAACACACAGGAGCCAGAAGCTTATGTAAGATTTTACTTCCACGTTTATAATATCCTGGGTGATCCTTCTATCGATGTGTGGACTACTGTTCCACAAGCTATCAATTGTACTTTACCTGATGAGATCTCATTGGGGACCAACTATTTAGATATTGATGTGACTGGTTTAGATGGTGCGGTGGTAACTGCGATTAAAGGGGGCGAAGTTTTTTCAATTGAAATCATAGAAAATGGTTCTGCGACTCTCTATTTTAATTCACAGACAACTGGCAATATAACGATAACCATAACGAAACCCAATTATTACCCTTTTATCCACACAATTGATGTAATTCAGGAAGGAATAGATGTAGGTCTGGAAGAAGTTTCTACTGGCTCTGCAATTGTCGCTGGCGAAACCATGGATCTTCAATTAGAACTACATAATTTTGGAACCGATGTTGCCCCTTCTGTCTCAGCAGATCTCAGTTCAGATAATCCGCATGTAAATATAATTACAACAACAGCAAGTTACGGCGACATTTCTTCAGGAACATCAATAACTCAAAATTATGAAGTTGAATTCTTGGCAGCCTGTCAGGACAATGAAAGCATTGAATTTGATCTGGCTATTTCCACCGGAGCCACTGCGAAGTTTGAGATCATTGTCAGTGG
>QMNP01000190.1 GCA_003647825.1 Candidatus Cloacimonadota bacterium | reverse complement strand
AGTTAAATTACTGTCATTCCCAAGACTAACTTGGGAACGAGAAGCAAGAGAGATTCTTCATGAGAGAATTCTTCGAAGAGTTCCTCAGAAAGACAATATCTTTTTAAAAATCTTAAAATAACAACATTCACTTGACTTTCAAACTATCATAATTGTTTTCATAATAAAAAATATTAAGGAAGAAAATTATGGATTTAAAAGAAATGTCAAAGGAACAACTGATCGGAATGCTGGATGATTTTGCCAAGAACTGGTTAGCCCATGATGGTCTCTGGTTTCAACAGGTGGAAAAGAATTATGGACTTGAAAAAGCAATTGAATTAGATGCAGAAGCATGGAGAATATTTACCCGTATTGAAGCAAAGCGAATCATAGCACGTCACAATATTCCTGAAAACAGCGGTTTAGAGGGATTGAAAAAAGCTCTATTTTTTAGACTCTATAGTAGATTGAATATTCAGAGTATTTCGGAAGAATCAGAGAGTTCTTTTGTTTTTACAATGAATAGATGCAGAGTGCAATATGCTCGATCACAGAAAGGACTTCCAGACTTTCCATGCAAAAGTGTAGGAATTATAGAATACAGTGAGTTTGCTAAAACTATTGATCCTAGAATAAAGACTACCTGTATTGCTTGTCCTCCGGATCCCCACCCTAAAGAATTTTATTGCTCTTGGAAATTCGAAATTTGAACATTATCGAAGTCAAATAAATATAAAGGGGGAAGAAAAATTTACTACTTTATCTTTTTATATAATTATAAAGATCGTTGTTAGTTTTCTTGTGATTTTCACTTTAGTTTGCGATTAATGAATTTTTCGCTTGTGAATTCTGATTGATTTAGTGGTAATCATTATTTTGATTGTTTTTTGTTACCTACGTAGTTTAGGAGTAATAACTGCAATCCTAATTTCATTTATAATCAACCTGAAAATCAGTAAAACGATCTCTGTTCTTTCATCTTCTCTACAACTCGGTTTTGCTCTCCAGTACTATCTTCTTCAATACTTCCATATATTCACTCCATATCTCTTCAACAATTTCTCCAGCTGATTCCAGCTTAGTTATCATTGATGAAACCTGCCCGATTTCCAGTTCTCCTTCCTGCAGATCACCTTCGAACATCCCTTTTTTGGCTCTGGCTTTTCCCAGAAGTTCGTTGAGTTCATCTTTGGAAGCACCTGTGGACTCTTGCTTATAAACTTCAAAAGCAAATTCGTTACTTAGAAGTCGAACCGGAGCCAATTTTTTCAGCATCAAAAGCGTTTCACCTTCTTTTGCTTCTATGATCTTTTGTTTGAAATTCTCGTGAGCAGACGATTCTTTACAGGCTGCAAATCGAGAACCGATCTGTACTGCTTCCGCTCCCAGAGCAAATGCTGCTGCCAACGCTCTGCCGCTGCCAATTCCACCTGCAGCAATTACTGGAATACTTACTTCCTGTGTAATCTTCGGGATCAAACACATGGTAGTTGTTTCTTCCCTGCCGTTATGTCCGCCTGCTTCGAAACCCTCTGCAACGATCGCATCCACACCTGCAACTTCACATTTGATCCCGTATTTTGTTCCGGGAACTATATGAACCACGGTCATGCCTTTTTCTTTCAGATACGAAGTCCACGTTTTGGGATTTCCGGCTGAAGTAAATATGATCTTCACACCTTCAGATAAAATGATATTGATCTTCTCTTCCGCATCACCCATCAATAGCGGTAGATTCACTCCGAATGGTTTGTCTGTGAGAGTTTTACATTTCTTGATGTGTGCTAGTAAAACTTCCGAATACATCGAACCTGCTCCGATCAGACCGAGTCCACCGGCATTACTTACCGCGGCTGCAAGTTTTGCACCACTGCACCAGATCATTCCACCTTGAATTATGGGATATTTGATATTAAATAATTTTGTGATTTTATTGTTCATAATAATTCTCCTTCAATTAATCTGATTTCCAAGCTGGAGCTTGGATACGAGATAATGAGATTTATCAGAAAAAGCGGTACTTTCCAGCACCGCTTTTGCAATATTATTTCTTAAGTCTGCAACTTAGATTATCCTCTTTTATAAACGATAGAAACCAAGGTTTTGTCGTCACCGCCCATATTAATGGTCAATCCGTAAGGTCTATCTTCCGGAATTGGAACTTGAGCTTCTCCCATTCTTTCTGTTAATTGTTCCCAGATCGTTACAGCCTGGTGAACACCAGTTCCACCTGTCGGATGACCCCAGCCAATTAATCCACCGGTTGTATTGATCGGGATTTTAGCTTTTCTACTGGTATTCCCTTCTGCAATATATTCTGCACCTTTACCTGGTTTTGCCAAGCCGATTGCTTCTGTGGCCAGAACACCAGCGATAGAGAAACAGTCATGCAGTTCGATGGTGGCCAGATCATCTTTGGTTATTCCGGCATGTTCAAATGCTTTTCGTACGGCTTCTTTAGTTGTGCTTAATTCGCAGAGATCCTTCGGATCTTCTGTCAGATTTTCCTCTGCCTGTCCAAATCCAATAACTTCCACTGCATCTTTTTTATCGATACCACATCTTTTTAAGCCTTCTTCGGATGTAACCACGAGACAGCTGGCAGCATCGGAAACTTTTGAACAATCAAAAACAGAGAGATTATCAACAAAGAATTTTCCGTTCGGTTCGGTTAATCCAAGAGCCAGTAGATTTTCTACTTTGTTATGATATTCCTGGGCAGTTGGACACAAACGAGCATTTTCAATTGCATTTTTGAACCATGTAGCCATACCCATTCTTGTTTTCTCTTTTCCATATTTTTCATAGTAGGCTCCGGCTCTGTCGCTGAACTGTCCTGGGAAGAAATAGGCATGTCCATTTTTCCTATTTTGAAACCAGCCTGCACCAGCCAGAACATCTGCTCCATAAATAGCTTTCATTGTATTTTGCACTTCCACTCCCAGAGTGAGAATCACATCTGCAGTATCAGTTAAAATCGTCTTAATTGCAGTTGCCAAAGCCAGTCCACCCGAACCGCAGGCACCTTCTACTTTGACCGCTGGTTTATATCTCAAGCCAGGATCAATCATTGGGAAGAATCCAGCCAAGTTGCCTTGTTTATTGAACCTGGCAGACATGAAGTTACCGATTACACATTCATCCACTTTATCTGCACCACCAATCATTTTCAAAGTTGCTCTTCCAGCTTCATTTATGTAATGCTCTAAACCTGGTCGCGGCTTTTTAGGATTGAATTCTTTTCTTCCGGTTCCAAGAGAGATGGTATTGTAACCCGCTGTCATATATACTTTTTTTCTTAGTTTTTTCATGATAATCTCCTCTCTTAATAGTTATTGATTGGCCCGTAGGCATGATAGAAACCTGTCAAAAGAACAGTGTTCACATCTTCATCAGTTTTAGCTACATTCATACTAACGAGCTTTTTACCAATTTGTTTGGAAGTCTTCAAATAATCGATTGCAAGTTTACATCCAAAAGAATCAGTTCCATTCAATTCATGGAAATATTCTGTCAGAATATCAGATTTCTGTTTATCAAAATTAACAGCTTTCCAAGGTTTTTGACTGACTGGAGCTATACCAATTTTTTCGTCGCATTTAGCTTGAATATCTGAATACTCCACATATTTCCTTGCTTCAAAATCATAAGCTGCAACGGGAGTTCCCCTTTCATATTTCAGGAAACCGTCTTTTTGTGCTCCGCTGGAGAATTGACCGCCTTTCACACCTAATTCCAACATTTTATGCAGCTCGGGGCTATAAAGGTCTTCGTCATCCAGATAAGGATTCATCACACCCATTATGAAACTGCAAACATCCACGCCAACGTAATCTATCAGTTGGAAAATTCCCATGGGACGAACCAGGAAATCCCGACTGATCTTATCAACAATATAAATCGCTTCAGGAATGGAGATATTTTCTTTATCAGCCAATTCCAGAGCTTTGTTAATCCCATAAAGAGCATCCCGCATGAAGTGACCATTGCCGATAAATCCGGCAAAATCATTTGAATAAACAATTTTCTTTTTGAGTTTATTGGCATATTTCAGAGCAAATTCTTCGGTTTCTTTTGCTGTATTTTCTGTGAGGATAAGTTCTACAAGTTTTTGCACTGCTGGTGGATTGTAGAAATGGAATCCTAAAATGCGTCCTTTTAAATTTGCTTCATTTTCTAATTTTGTGATTGGAACTGAAGAAGTATTGGTAAAAAACCAGGGTTTGTTAGGATTATTCTCGTCGATCTCTTTGAAAATTTTGATCTTCAGATCAGCATTTTCTGCCACAGCTTCGAAGATGAGATTGGATTTATATGTTGATTCTAATGTGGTAACCGGACGAACAACATTCATCACATCGAATACATACTCATTGATAATTTGACCATTTT
>QMNP01000189.1 GCA_003647825.1 Candidatus Cloacimonadota bacterium | reverse complement strand
TGTGGATCATAATACCAGCCTGTTCTCACAGCCATATTATCCATAACCATATATTCCATACCTAATCTTACCTGAGTTTGACTTTCCCAATTAAGAATAAATTTATCATCACCAGTAGATCCCAGGATAGTTGCCCAAGTTGTATCCTCGAATTCTGTTTCAAGTTCGTCTAATGCTTTCCAATCGCTCCATTGCAAATCAAAAGTAAGAGTCATTTTTTCTGTTGGTGTAAGAGCAATACCACCGGCAATCCAGGTAGGCCAGGTTACTTCTCTATCAAAATCTGTTTCATCTGGAGCAGTAAGAGCCATTGATCCTGCTATTAGAGGCATTGCCCCATTTTCAGCTGTTCCGCTCATATCTACAGTAACTGAAGAGCGATAAGTGAATCCTACTTTAACTTTATCTGAAAATTTATACATGGTTCCAATTGTAGCACCATAGCCTAAACCTGTTGAAGATTCTTCATACTGGTATGATGTATAACTTCCAGCGGCATTAGGAAGATTTGCTCCGAAACGTTTGATATCGAACATACCATAATAAACATTTGCTGCCACACCAAAAGACCAGTTATCTGAAACTTGATATGCAAAAGCAGGAGAAAGGCTGATCACGGCAATTTTGGACATCCATTCGATATCAGGATCTCCAGGATAAAGACCTGGAATTGCTGTGAAGTTCTGCAGATCTTTTCCTTCATATTCAGCACCTAATCCAGCAGGTACATATATTCCCAATCCAAATGCCATTTTATCCATCGAATAATTGGCGAATAGATCCGGACTCATATAATTATTCTTAATTTGATCTGCATCAACACCAGCAGCAGTATAATTGTAATTCCCAATAGGTATAATATCAGTACCGGATAAATTAACTGCATTGTCCTGTCCAAGCAATCCAGCTGGATTCCAATAAATTGCACTACCATCATTTGCCAGACCAACAAAAGCGCCACCCATACCAAGTGCTTTAGGGCCGACACTGTTAAGACTAAGTCCATTGGCAAACATGCTTCCTACGAACATCAATACGACTAACAAACTAAAAACTTTTTTCATCTGTACTCCCCTCATTAATAATTTTTCACTCATAACTACACATAAACAAATCTGTATTTTTTATTATCCAGATTATCCTGATTTGCGATATTAATACACTCTATAATTCTAATAATAAATCTACATCACCTGCCAAATGGTTGAATATAATTCATAGTGTCAAGTTATTTTACCCCGAGAAATATTTTAACTATACTGATGAAATTTTCGATATGGAAAGAAATCTTTTCATAATTTACTCTCAATAATTTAATGCGATTATCGTAGTATTGGTATAAAAGTTATTACATCATCTTCTGCTGAATTATTTCCTGTTAAATCGGAAACATTTACAGATAAGGTGTAAGATGAGTAATTCTTAAGTTTACCAACAGGTTTTAACTTATATCTATCCGAATTCTTTTCTATTAATTCTAGTTGAAATTCCTCTCCTGATTCTAAAGCCCTCAATTTTGCTGAAAAGTTCTGCTCTAAGATTATCTCTGAAAATTGGATCATAATTCTCGGTTTTAAATTATCTACAGTTGCTCCATTTCTTGGAAAAACTGAAATTATTTCAGGTGGAATACTGTCTTGAACAACACTCCCATCAACGAAGATCTGCAATGAATCTGAGCAGTTCATCTTCATATCTTTTAATCTGGTTATAGTAATATTATATCGTAATGTGTCTAAAGGTTCGGTTAAGATAGACAATACATCGCTGTTCAAAGAATTTTCGATAATCAGAATCTGCTGAGAAAGAGAATCTGCAGTATGTATTTGAATAGCATCAAATCCACTGATCTGTTCAGAACAGGTTAGTTCAATCATATTATTCCAGACAGCTTTGGCAGATTTCAATTCCGGTTTCAATGAATCTTCATAACTCATTTCCAGATCAACAGATGAAAATAGATTGGCCGGAACCTGATAGTAACAGTAGGGTTCTTTTCCATATTCATAGTTGTTATTGTTGTTTAGATCAATGTAAGCTTCGATGATGTGATCTATATTATTCAAGTTATTAAGTTCATAAGTTTTATGTGATAATTCCCTTTTTAAAATGAAGGTTGAATCTGAAGACATAAGTTTTAAATTCACTGGTTTGGATGCATCATCTGTATCTTCATAGATGATTTCTCCGCTTATTCTGTTTGTGTTTAAATTTCCACTAGAAAAAGTAAAAGTATATTCATCATTCAGTTCATTTCGATGTTCACCCTTGATTGTTTTTGCGAAAGTGAAAAAATAATTTGTGCTGTCTTCCAGAGTTTCAAGAATTTTTATGATAAGCACGTTTTTATCCCATTTAAATTTCTTATTTAGAATAGGTGGATAAATATAAAGTCCGCTAATAATAGTGTTTCTTTCGATTGGTTTGGAAAAAACAACTTCTATATCCATATTACTTATGTCAGAGAATTCATTCGGAGAGATCGAAATTATTTCTGGTTTAACTGTATCTCTTGGTCCGCCGGTAGGTCTTTTTCGATGCCCACATCCAGCAATGATTATTCCTATTAAACAAAAAACTAAAAGTTGTTTCATTAATCCGATACAGAATAGCGTCGTTTTAGAGCATTTCCCAAGGTAAGGGAATTTGTATATTCGATGTCTCCCCCAAAGGGTAACCCTGTAGAAAGTCTGGTAATACGAACCGGAAGACCTTCCAATTGATGTGCAATATAACTAATTGTACTCTCACCTTCTGCCGAAGGATTCAGTGCCAGTATCAATTCTTCAATGCCATTACTTTTTATCAGTTTAAGCAGAGCCGGAAAGTTTATCTCATTTGGGCCAATCCCGTCTAAAGGGGAAAGCAGATTACCCATAACAAAATAACGACCGTGAAATTCGTGAGTATTATCAATGAGATAAACATCTTGTGTATTTTCCACAACGCAAAGATGTGTGTCATTCCTGTTTGTATCTGAGCAGAAGCTGCAGACTTCATCTTCTGAAAGCATATTACAATGCTTGCAATGCTGGTAATTCTCAACTGCCAAACGGATAGATTCAGAAAGTTCTAAAGCCGAATTCTTCTCCATTCCGATAAGATACATTGCCAATCTCTGAGCAGATTTGGTGCCGATTCCAGGAAGTTTTTTTAAGTTTTTTTCCAGTTCGGCTAGAAGACCTGTAAACATTGTTTTTTAAAATAATCCGGGAATGTTCATTCCACCGGTAAGTTTTCCCATTTCACTTTCACTGGTTTTAGAAACTTTATCCTGTGCTTCATTTAATGCTGCAATAATGAGATCTTCCAGCATTTCAATATCGTCTTTATCTACAACTTCCGGATCGATCTTTAGAGAGAGAACCTGATTTTTGCCGTTCATTTCTACTTTTACCATTCCGCCGCCAGCTGAACCCTCTACTATTTTATTTGCCAGTTCTTCCTGGGCTTTCATCAAATCGTTTTGCATCTTTTGTGCCTGTTTCATCAGGTCTTTCATACCTTTTTTTCCACCTGGGAACATAATTCATACTCCTAATATAATCGAATATTTCGATCTTTTATTTTTCAAATTCTGACGCAAAATAATTCTATCGCTCATCTGACGTCAATTAAATTAAAGCTTAAGAGCCAGTTCATAGGCTCTATTACGTTTAACACCTGTATTTTCACATACTATTTTTACTGCAGCTTTTTTAGATTTACCATCATCTAATTCCTTTTTTAATAGATCACAGATTTCTTCATCATTCATATCTACGGCAATTGCTCCTTCTACAACTATCACAAACTCACCTTTTAAGGTGATCATCTCGGGAGAATGGGTAACTTTTTTCAGGGTTGTACGATAATAAGTTTCGTGGAGTTTTGATAATTCTCTGCCAATAGCGACCTTACGGTCACCAAAAGTTGTCAGCAGCTGATTAAGAAATTTATGTAATCTGTGGGGAGATTCATAAAAGATCATAGTACTTTTTTCATTTTTCAAATCATTTAGAAGTTCTATCTTATTTTTTTCTTTATCTGCAATAAATCCAATGAAATGAAATCTATTACAATTCAAACCGGAACTAACTATCGCAGGCACAAATGCCGTTGCTCCCGGTAAAGTTTCTACATCAAAATCCTTTTTCAATACTTCGGATATCAAAATAGAAGAAGGATCAGAAATTCCAGGTGTTCCGGCATCTGTTATTATAGCTACATCTTCCCCATTTCCAAGTAGATCAAGAACTTTATCAACTCTTGATCGCTCATTAAATTTGTGATAGCTGAACATAGGTGTATCAATTTCGTAATACTTTAGTAGTTTGCCGGAAGTGCGTGTGTCTTCTGCTCCAATCATTGTAACAGCTTTTAACGTTTCAACTGCACGAAAGGTCATATCACCCAGATTACCAATAGGTGTGGGAACAATATA
>QMNP01000188.1 GCA_003647825.1 Candidatus Cloacimonadota bacterium | reverse complement strand
TTATCTCAAGCAATGCTTTACGTTTTTTATAAGAAGTAGTTATCCCGGATGGATTCTGAAAATCTGGAACAACATAAATGAATTTTGGTTTCTTGCCTTTTTCGATCAATTCTGGAATTTTCTGTCTGTATTCTTCAACATTTACTCCATCATCCTGCAGATCGATGCCAATAATATCCGGTCTCTGCATCTGGTAGGCGACTATCGCTCCAGCAAACGTTGGCCTGTCCAGCATTACAACATCACCAGGATTAATAAACAGTCGTCCCGTCAGATCAAGTCCATGCTGACCCGAAGAAGTTATTAGAAGATTATCTTCTGTTATATCAATTCCATCTTTTGCAAGAAAATCAATTATTGCATCTTTGAGAGTTTGCTCACCGGGAACAGCCGTATATTGCATAATAGTTGCACCATTTTTGTCCATCTGCTGAGCAGCAGCTAATTTCATTTCATGAATTTGAAACATCTCCGGTGCCGGCAATCCACCTGCCAATGAAATTATCTCAGGATTATTCAAATATTTAAAGATCTTACCAATTGAATATCCCTGAAATTCCTTAATATTATCGGAAAATCTATCCCGCCAATTTTTTATCATTGTATCCTCATATAAATTTTGTCTTTCTGAGATATTTTCTACACTTTTCTAATGAAGAATCCCAACATTTTTAAAACTTCTCTTTAAAAAGACTCTTCGTCGGATGCCTTTGGAAGAACTCCTCAGAGAGACATGGGCACATCTTAATAAGAGGCACCACCGAATATTGGTTTAATCCCTTTTTTCATCATATTTATGCCATCTCGCGAAGCTTGCAGTGATTTATAGAAGATCACATCACCAATTTTATCAGCATTTTCATCACGTTCTTCTTCACTCATAAAATAGGCTGCCATCGTATCAAGTTCACGAGCTGTACCGTCACTTTCATATTTATAAGTCATATCAGTTCCGCTTTCCAGAACCTTATACATATTCTCCGTCCAATTGAAATTGGCCATACCAAGATCTGGATTAATATAAATATGAGCAGCAAGACTAATACCTTTGATGCCACTTTCTTTAAGATCTTTGGCGCATTGAATAAAGGTTTCTGCAGTAGCACCATTACCAATATTAATTTCATAGATGGGAGATGTTCCATCTTCTCTTATATATTCTTTTATGATGTTTAAAAGCATGCGAAACTGCATCAGATTCTGTGTAGCAAGAAGCATAGAAACTTTAATGTTTAAATTTGGAATATCTCTGCCATAATAACAAACAGCTACAATAGTACTCCAGCTTGGATTCAAAAAGAAATCTGCACCATTAGCTTTGGCAGTTCTAGTAATACCATCCAGATAAACAAGATGGTTATCATTTGCTACCTCGATACCACCGAAATTACCGAAAAATGTACCCTGGTTTTTTAGTGTGAGAGCAGATAAAGCATTGCCCACATCAGTTCGCTCAAATTTTTTACCAGTGATTTTTTCTAATTGTTCAAAACGGCTTTCCAGCATGGGAATTCCAATAAGATTGGTGTTACAGAATTTGGAAGCTTGCATAATGTTCTCTGTCATCGCTAGAGTTGCCATAAGATCACCATTATAGATGTAATTATCTGTAAGAGCAACTACCGAAATACACTCCTGCGGTACAAAGCAAGGTTCATTTGTTCCGGCTGTAGCCGCTATTCTCTCCATGCCAAAATGCGTAACTTTTGCTCCCTGCCAGCCGGAGACTTGGGCTGTTGCCTGTCCAAATTTAGCATTGTAAGAAATATTATTGGCTTTTTCGAAATCAGGAACTTTAGGAAATTTTTTAACAAGTTCTTCGGCACTTTCCAGCATCGCACCAAATCCTTTCTCAGCAAGGATTTTTTTGCGATTTTCATAAACTCTCATTTTGGTGATTGTGTCTGATATTTCCTTGGCCCCGCCATGATAATTTTTTAAGGCATCAATTGCCTTCATATCATCATTTGATAACAACTTAATCTGCATACTTCCTCCCACTATTTTGTTATTTATTAATCAATTCTTATCTGCAAATATTCTCACATTTATTTTACCAATAAAAGTCTTCCAGTTTCTTGAACTTCATCTGTTATATATTTATAAAAGTAGATTCCACTAACTACGCTATCACCAGATTTATCTTTTCCATCCCAGAAGAGAGTATGTTCCCCAATACCCATATCTTCATTAGATAATCTGCGTATGATCTGCCCTTTAACATTATAAACACTGAGTTCAACATAAACAGGATCACTAAGAAAAAACGATAATGAGACAGAATTAAAAAATGGATTTGGAAAGGATTTAACGATCGATGGTTTTAAATAATATTCTTCTTTGACACTTGTAGGAAGTTCAAAAAGATCGTCCATATTGAAAACGGTTGGTTCTCTTAAATATGCGGCCGAGTCGATTGTAGCGGTTGACCATTTTATCTGGTTCAAACTTGGTATAAATTCAATTGTATGAAGATTATGAGCTACCCCTGCTGCTGCGCCCAACACATCCCAGCTTCGCTTTATAGTCATATTGGAATTAGCACTTAATGAGTCAGCTATATTATTATAACGATAACAATAAACCGGGGAATATAATTTTCTAAAATGGTTTGTTGCAACCAGGTGATTTGCAGGGATTGCAGTATTTTCTGTATCATCACGAACTTCAGTTCCATTTTCGTTATTTGTTTCGATAACCAGTGCATAAGAATCATTCGCACTATGAATAATCGATCCGCTAAGATGATTATTTTCAGAAACTGCATCTGCAACGTCATCAGCATTGATTTCGTAATCTCCATTGAAATCATAGCTTTCGATGCCATTTCGAACACTTAATAATACAGGATGCAGATCTGTTGTATTTGTTGTAAAGTCGTTATTCCCCATATTCATGAATCCGCATAAACCATATTCATTTATACCGGAAAGTGATCCAAAGAATCCGGGAAATGTAAATGATATCCAGTTTACTTCAGAAGTTTCGGAAGGTACTTGAACCACCAGAAGGTGATTTTCCATCAAGGCAGGATGAGGTGTCCAATCCATGTTTCTGGTATGAACCAGGCTGCCATTTAGTTCAGGATCGAGCAGAGTGCTCTCATTCCAGCTGGAGATACTGGAACAACCAAATTCCAGGTCTCCATTGAGATCTGCAAATGCGGCCAGATCAACTAAGGCATTTGTCATGAGTATATCATCTGCATCCATATCACGCTGCAGAACATTGTCAAAAAGATCAATGCCAGCTTCAATCATACCATCAATAATGCCCTGAGCTTCTTGAATGTATTTTTCTTCGATATCGAAATTATCCTGGAAAAAGGTCATTGTGGAATTATATAGTCCGGGAGAATTCATGAAAAAACTGCTGATGAAATATTCTTCTGAGAGATATTTGATCTTATCTCCTACGAAATACCCAGTAGCATATCCTCTCTCGTAATGATCTCCCCATACTTTCAAGATCTTTTTTCCCTCAACAGAGAGCGTATCACCTTTAATTTCCTGAGCTTGTAAGAGTGCAACAAATATAAATGTAACTATAAAGACCAAGAGTATTTTCTTCATAGTAAGATATCTTCCAATTTACGTTTAGGAACGTGATGAACCTGCTTATCATCTCGCCAGTATTTTATGTTTCCGTTTATTACATCATCAATCACAACTTCTTCTTTGGGCTTACCTAAAGCAATTACAAGTGTTATGTCATATTCTTCTGGTACTACAAAATATTCTCTAAGCTGTTCCCTGTTAACAGATGCAAAAATGCAGCCGCCCAAACCTTTTTCTACTGCACCTAATAAAATTGACTGACAGGCTAAACCGACATCATATTGCGGATTCTGCTTGATTGTTGTATCATTTAATATAATGAGATAAGCAGAAGGTTTTTCTCCTTCTTCTGGTCCTTTCCAATCTGCCAGATATCCAGCCCAACTTAAACAGGAAAAAACTTTCTCATTTTCTTTTGTATTATTAATTAATTTAAATTTAAGAGATTGTTTATTTGCACCGGTCGCTGTTAAACGAGCAAGTTCGATTAATTCCAAAAGTGAATTGGTTGATATTGTAACATCCTGATAAAAGCGACGATAACTGCGATTTTTTGCAACTAAATCTTTTAGCATCAACCCTCCTTAAATACTACCGAACCTTAATGAGAGGAAAAACCAATAATGTCAAGCTCGATAATACAACAATTGCCAATCCGATTCCCAGTGTATCTGCTAAATAACCCATTATAGGTGAAAAGATCGCAATGAATACTGTTTTTAACTGCGACTCCAGCGAAAGTCCAGAAGCCATCACCCTGGATGAAATAATCTCACTTATATATCCTACATTAATTGGTCGCCTGGTATTTTGAAACATATAGAAAATAATAAAACCAAGAATTGCTAAACTTTTAATGCCAAAATG
>QMNP01000187.1 GCA_003647825.1 Candidatus Cloacimonadota bacterium | reverse complement strand
TTTTTAAGATTTAGACGAAATTAAATCTATTACAAATTATCCGGTGATTCGTAAATCACTACTGCTATTTTTTCTTCATGGATTCCCGTTTTCACGGGAATGACAGTGAAAAAAAGCCCGGCTTTCACCGGGCTTCTATTTGTCAAAAAAAAATCTATTTTTAATACTGTTTACTCAAACCAAATCGCACTGAAACTTCGCGTGTAAATTTGGTTTCAGCACTGGTAATCATTGGTATTGATACACCAGCTTTAAACATACCGTATTTGGTTTTGTAATGTAATTCCGGGATCACATCCAATAAAAAGAAACCATTTTCTACTTCTGCACCATCAGCATCACCTTTGCTGCCTATCATTGCCAAAGCCGCAACATAACCATCAAATTTTGGTTCAAATTGCAGAAAGCCATATTTACCTTTAATGGAAAGCAGGTTACCGTTTTTGTAGTCATCTTCATTTTTACCATTTAGCCTGTATTTAACGTCTGCAAAGATCTCTCTGGCATCATTTGCCAGAATTGCATTACCGGAAAACGTCATATCCAAAGAACCCGTACCTGTGGGAGCCGGCATTTTAACACTATTTACTTTAATTGTTTTCTCATAATCACCTGTCGGTAATTTCACGGAAACATCAGCAGCATAATCTACATTGTAACCAGAGAGTTGAGCGTTGGAACTATAAGCTGCAGAGATTGCCATATCCCCCATTCCTATTGCACTCTTAGATTTTTCTCCAAAAGTAACTGTAGATCGTACAAGTGGAACATTTGCTCCCAATACGAACATAGAGATCGGATATGCAAGAGGAAGCTTGATAGTTTGCCTGCCGGAATTGAATTCCATTTCCGGAGAAACTTCCAGGGTTTTTACTTCCATTACATTGATCGGTCTGTTTACTTCATATGTTACCGATGGATCGGAAACAATATAAGATGGGGATTGAGGATCAATCCACTCATATTCCGCAAAGATCGACGACATTGTAAACACTAAAACTGTTAACAAAACAAATTTCTTCATTTAATTACTCCTAAAATATTTTCTAATGGATTCTGCATAAATCATATTGAACCACTGAAGTGGTTCAGGACGAGTGGGTTTCATTTAATCCCACAGTTAAAACTGTGGGCTAATGACACACTGAATATTGAATTAACCCACAACTTCAGTTGTGGGAATATCAAAGCCACATGTCTAAATTTCTACCGGTAATGCATCGGCTTTCAACTTACTGAAAACGATGCTATTTTTTTCTTGCATTACTGGTTTTCGAAATTTTACCAAATTATGCAGAACTCTTTTATTCTCAAATCAAGCTAATGGTCTTCTAATTTATTCACCAATTATCTTTATTAATATACGCTTTTTTCTCATGCCGTCAAATTCCCCGTAAAATATTTGTTCCCAGGGACCAAAATCAAGTCTTCCATTTGTGATGGCTACTACAACTTCTCTTCCCATCACAGTACGTTTGAGGTGCGCATCGGCATTGTCTTCAAAACCATTATGCTTATATTGTGAATAAGGTTTTTCCGGAGCTAATTTTTCTAACCACTTTTCAAAATCGTTATGAAGTCCGGGTTCATCATCATTGATGAAAACACTGGCTGTAATGTGCATTGCATTTATTAAACACAATCCTTCTTTAATACCGCTTTCCGATAAACATTTTTCTACTTCAGATGTTATATTGATAAGTTGACGACGACCGGTAGTATTGAACCAGAGTTCTTTTCGGTATGATTTCATATCTTCTGCTTACTTTTTTAGAACCAAACTATCAAAATAGGAGATCAATTTCTTTTTGAGTTGTTTCTTGATCTTCTTTTCTACAGCTCTCACCGCTCTGGCTTTAGCTTCGGGATAACTAATGTGCCCTTCCCTGCCCTTGGCATCCAGAGTCAAAATCGTGTTATCATACAGATCGGAGATTTGAAGCTGTAATTCATATCGTACAAATTTCTCTTCTCTCTTCAGATCTGTTTCTTCAAAAAGCACCATACCATCGACATAAAGCAGATATTCCTGAGAAAGAACAAAACCCAGATCATTCATCAGTTCTTCCACAAGGATTGTTATCTTTTTATCTTCATCATTTTTTATTTTTACTGCGAAACTGATCTGGTGAGAAATTTCTGCCGATCTTTTCATCAGATCAGTATGATTGTAATTTATTTCCAGCATTTCTTTACCGGTTGGAAATATTATTCCCAGCTGATCGATTAGTACTTCATTATTCATGCTTATTGCTGCTGCTGCACCGTAAGCAGCATATTGAAAGAGCAGATCACTGGATTCTTCAGCAAGTTCTATATAATGATTGATCTTAGCAGAATTAGCTCTGATCTTCTCTTCATAGATCTCACCGGTTTTCATTCTATTGAGATAGGCCAGCACATGCACTCTGCCCATCTTATCCGTGTAGCTTTCCGCAAACTCAACGTTGATAAGAGTTTGCTCAGCTTTTATATTCACACTTTTAGTTACATCAGATTGCTCTTCATAAGATGTATTGCCATTTTTTGTGAGTTCTTGATAACGTTGAACATAGGTTTGATCTGCCGATACTTTCGATTCAAAGATCTTAGCCAGATTGGCAGCAGCCATATTTTCTGCTTCACTGCGGGAATCTGCTTCACCAATGGCCGAAAGATACATCTGATCACTGTAAACTTCTTTTGGGTTCTTAAGCCATTTAGGTTCTTTAATCTTCTTTTTCTTGGCATAAACTGAACAGCTGAGCAGCATCATTCCAATAAGAATAAGGATTGTCGTTCTTTTCATAATAACCTCTTTAATTCAGATAGAATGATTCAAACAGGTTCAAACCTTTCCTGCTGACTTCTTTTTCTCCCAGATCATCAACCCACATTACTGTTCCATTTTTGGAATAGTATTCGATCTTGAAGTTATGAATTCCTTCCGGAACTTCTACCTGGCCTACTAATGCTTCTCCCGGAAAGAATCTGGAAATACGAAGATCTGCATTTTCGGTTGCATCAACCGCAACATCAGCAGCCAGACGAGCTGCGAAACCAAGAAGCGGATTACTAATTTCTTCTTCGATCTTTGCTTTCCCTTTTGCAGCCAGCAAACCCTTCACAACTGTTCTGGTAATTGTTTTAAGATAAATAAGCGGTTCTTTTAATTTATATGTTTCCAAAGCTATCTTATCAATGTTTTCAATTAATTGTAATTCGGTTTCTTGTTTACCATCAACCAATATTTTTATCTTTCCAACCTTCGATTTTCTCATTTCCAGATATGGAAGTTGAAGTTTGAAATGATAGCCTTTCTTTACACCTGGCCAGTTGATAACATCCAATGTTTCCAGTTCCTGCTTTCCGCGGGGATTTTCTTCTGTAGTTCCAATTACAATGACATCATCTTCCGTATGGATATAAAGTGTATTGGCTTTTTTATCGGGTCCTCGACCTGTGAAGCTTATGAAATTCACTTTTGCTTTATCACTTCTGGTAAGATAATCATCTAATTCTGGCTGAGCAAAATCATAGATCTGCCCCTGCAGTTTCCAGGCTTTGGCAATCTCTTCTTTATCGATTCTGGCATCATCCAATTTACCTTCTGCCCTGTATAACAGCATGCTCAGATAACGTCCCAGAGCAGAATTATGGAATTTACTGTCACCGGGTTTGAATTCCTTATTTTTATCTTTGGAAAGATTATATTGATCTGCCATTTTAGTATATTTCTGTTTAAGAACAGAAAGCTTGTCGTTTATCCTTCTAACTTCAACAAAAGCATCATCGAACTTATTCAATTCCAGATAATTCATTGCTTTGAAAACATTCAGATAAATATCTTCATAATCCTCACCGGAATATTCCAGCACATTATCGTTTAGAAGTAAAGATGTTGCAGCTCTACCAATGCTTTTTGTGTAAAGCTCATCAATTGCCTGTTCTGCTTTGGAAAGTTCTTCGTTACTCTTTTCAAATTGACCATTAAAATGCAGCAGCATTCCTGCATCCAGAAAATAAAGTGCTTTTTCTTTTTCTTTATAGAAGTTACCTTTCGCTGCTTCTATCTGAGCCAGAGCTCCAGCATAATCGCGAGTTTGCAGTTTTTCATCAATACCCACAAATTGATCTTTGCTGCTTTTCATATTGGCGCAGCCGGATAGTAATAGCAGAAGCACGATCCCAATAATCGCAAATAGTTTTAAATTTTTCATATATCTACCATTTAGCTTTCTTTTTGCTGATGAGCTTCTTGATCTCTTTGCTGCCGATCCAGACTTTTTCGTTAGTTTCTACATTGATCAGCTCCAGATCGATCTGATAGAATTTGGCTGCTTTACCGCCACTGGCATCTACATTAGATTTGATCCCGCCCTGTAATACAAAGTCTGCACCGGATTCCTGTGCTAATCTCTTAGCTGTTTCGTCGCTGGCATAAGACTGC
>QMNP01000186.1 GCA_003647825.1 Candidatus Cloacimonadota bacterium | reverse complement strand
TTTACAGCAGAGCAAAAGACAAAGGAGATCGGAGTGCGTAAAGTTTTGGGAGCTTCAGTTCCCAGCATCGTTTCAATCTTGCTGAAACAATTTACCAAGTGGGTTATCTTTGCCAATATTATCGCCTGGCCGATTGGTTATTATATAATGAAAAATTGGCTGCAGAATTTTGCCTATCACATCGACCTGAAAGTTGAATATTTCTTATTATCTGGATTTATCACTCTACTGATCGCAGTTACTACTGTAAGTTATCTGGCAATCAGTGCAGCAAATAGAAATCCGGTGAGAGCTTTGAAATATGAGTAACACAAGCATCTTGTTTGTGAATGAGAAAATGTATTATTGTTGGAGAGAAAAATAAATTAACGAATTAACAAGGAGAAGACTATGAAAAGAAGTTTAGTTGCTTTACTACTGTTCACATCCCTAAGTTTAATTGCAGTAACAGAAAGTTTTAAATTCAAGACCGACGACATCCAGCTGGAGCTTGAAAATGTGATTTTAAAAGATGTCGAATTCCACAAAAGTGATCTCATCGAAGTAAGATATGATGATAGTGCAGAAATCAAATTTGAACAATCTGCTCAGGTTCTTTCGATAATGGCTCAGAAAGAAAAAACCAAGATCAGGCTTTATCTTCCGCAAGATAAGAAATACATGTATGAAAACAGCGATGGGATCTGCACATTTGATAAAAAAACTCTAAACTTCGATGCTGATGATGCTTTTATCATTATTTCTGAAGATGGATTAAAAGTGAAAGATTACAGCGATGGAGATTGTGTCATCATCAATGATGACGGTATTATTGTTGATAATAGCGATGAACAGATATGTATTACCGATTCTGGAGTTCATATCGAAGGTGATGAGTCTATCCATATTGAAGGTTTATTGGGATTTATCGTAGGAGCATTTGTAAAAGGTGTTTCTAATGCAGCTTTATCGTCAATTGGTAAAACACCCGATCGGATTTTTAAATATATTGTAAACAACGAAGATGAAGAAAACTACCTGGAACTTTCTCGAAGCTGATATTCAATAAATCAATTACACATGCAGTAGATCGGATTGCATCTCCTCGCTTTGCAATATTCGATCTGAGCTGAAGAAAAACCGCTTCTTAAATGGAGCGGTTTATTTTGTTGTAATCATCATAAAACATCTTCCTGCAACTGGAATTTTTCAGGGAATTCACCCCAGCTAAGGACAGCTCCCAGTCTGCAGGAAGTATCACTTATAACAATGATTTAATAGTACAAAGTTACAGTTTAATTCTTTATTTTCTTAAATAATTTCACAAATAAAAAATCCCCTCATACGGAGACATGAGGGGATGGGAGAGATTTTTTGACTCAAAGGGGGATGAGTCTATATTTCTCTTTTCGTATTAGGGGGAAGGACCTAATATTACACACTATCTATAAGGAAAATCTTAATTTATTTCTCCGTTTGTGGGATGGAGTTTATGATTTTACTTTAAAAAATTCTTTTTCCTTTTTGCGTTCTCCGAGTTTTATCTTAACAGTTTTTTTATCACCATCTCTTACAACTTCCAATTTCACCTTATCTCCTACATTGTGATCCCGCAATATGTCATGCAATTGACTGTCGGAATACACTTTCTCACCATCGAATGTAATGAGCACATCATCATCTTCCAAACCAGCATCATCTGCAGGAGTATCATCTACTACCCTTTTAATCAGAACACCGCGTTTTTCTTCTACACCGTAATCCAGATAAGATTGCTTACTCAAGTCTTTTAAATAAACACCCATATAAGGAGTCTCTTTAACTTCCTTTTCCTGCAAGGAAATTGTGAATGTTTTGGCTGTACCGTCACGAAGTACATCTACTTTTACGTTATCTCCGCCTTTTTTTCTATAGAATATCTTAGAAACCATATCTGTAGAGCGAACTTTTTCTCCGTCAATTTTCATTATTACATCATCTGGAAGCAATCCGGCTTTTTCAGCTGGACCATCTTTAACAATTACATCTACTTTTACTCCATAGTTTTCTTTGATACCTAATTCGTCATAATCTTTCTGGCTCATGTTGTATAAATACACGCCCATCACAAGTTTACTCTCTGCATAAAGCAAAGTTACTGCCAAAATCATAAGAATTAGAACTGTAATTACTTGCCTTTTCATACTTCCTCCGTGGGATTTTCTTAACTTCTACAGCTTCAATGTAATAAAGAGAAAATGGTTACAAAAAAAATGTAATTAATTATTTGTTTATCTTTTTTTGTTGTCCGTTTTATATAGATTTTACATTTTAGTTTTGTTAATATTTAAAAAAGGATCGAATAATGAAACCTGAAGAGCATAAATATTTATTAAATTTAGCCAGAGAAAGCATTAAATATTATCTACAGAATCGCAGTGAGATGATCATAGATGCTCCTGATAACCCGGAATTACTGAAAGATAGAGCAGTATTCGTGACTTTGAATTTTAATGGTAATCTTCGTGGTTGTATCGGACATATGCAGGCCAGACTGCCACTTTACCAGGCAGTGATCAAAATGGCGGTGGGAGCTGCCTTCGAAGATCCCAGATTTCCATCAGTTCAAAATGAAAAAGAGCTGGAAGATATCGATATTGAAATTTCTATACTCTCACCTATGAAGCGGATTTATGATTTCAAGAAGATCCGATTAGGAATTGATGGTGTGTGGATAAAGAAAGGTTTCCGCAGTGGAGTATTCCTGCCGCAGGTTGCTACAGAAACCGGTTGGGATCTGGATACATTTTTGGGAAATCTCTGTTCTCATAAGGCAGGACTACCTTATGATGCATACAAAGATCACGACACAGAAATTTACATCTACCAGGTAGAGAAGTTTATGGAGGGAGAGTAGCAGGAAGTGCATCCGACTTTGCTAATGCTCCGCCGGGAAAAGAAGTACAAGGTTCAAAGAATATGGTCATTCGGACTTGATTCGCTAATTCGATTTTTTTTTTGCAACTTACCAACGAAGAAGTGAGTTAAGAACGAATCCTATAAATACGTAAGTTCCCTCCAAGTTGAGAAGTCACATATTTTTTACATTCTACTTCTTTGGTTCCACCTGTTCTTATTCTTAAATAGGTTATTCGGTAACTCAATTCTGCTTAGATAGCTGCCTACTAACTGTATTCTCTCTGAGATCTGGTTTTGTGTGTAATGTTCATTAGTAGATTGGCTGGCTGTCGATTTGAGCCTGTTTAAAAGTTGTAAAAGACTTCTGCCGTCATAACCAGCACGAGAAGCATAAATAACAGCCAGTTCATCAGCTTCTTTTTCATATTCTGCCAAACGTCCATTGATCAGTGTTTCAAATATCTGAAAAGAAAGCTGCTCCATTTCTTCTTCCACAGCCTTACTGGTCTCATCCTGTTCTATGCCGAAGCCTTCCATCTCTTCATCCATTTCGGCAAAAGCGTCTTCTGCCATCACCTGGTTGCGGCGTTCTCCCAGTTCTATCATGCCGTGATGACGTGCAACGTGGGCAATCTCATGCGCCAGCACACAGGCCAATTCTGCTTCGTTGTTTATAGCTTTCAGCATTCCTCTGGTAACAAATACAATTCCACCCGGGCAGGCATAACCATTCACCAGATCTGTATCTAAAATGAAGAATTTAAAATTTATATCGTAAGCATCTGTTGCTTCAACCACAATATTCCCAACTTCATTAATATAATCCGTTAATGCCATGTTAGAATCAATTCCAAGTGATGCAATTCCAGATGCTATTCCTATACCTATTCCCTCTTCCTGAAATGTGAAGAAATCTCTGTTTCTCGGTGCTGGAATTTCGATTTTCTTATAATTCTTTCTTCTATTAAATCCTTTGTATGTAGCTTTACGGAAAGCTTTATACTCTTTTGGATTCAATTTGTACTTTGCATAATAATCAAAAAAATCCGGTGCCCCTTTGAATTTGCTGGTATATTTCTGTGCAAAGCCTTTCACACCTGCACTCATACCGTGTTGAGAAATCCGCAGATCGGTTTTCTGCGATCCCATTTTCAAAAAAACATCATTACCGGATTTTCGCTCTTTTAAAACCTTTCTCGAAACATAACCGGTGATTTCTTCATGCTGCATTTTTAGCCAACCCTCTTCCTCATCCAGAATATCAATAGAAGTTCCTTTGGCAAGTTCTGCTACGATCTCGAAGAGTGATCCCGGACCTGTTCTAACAATTGCCCGTTCTCTTTTTACAATTTCTGTTCGCATGGCCAACAGGGTTATTGCTATTAAAATTATCACAATTACAATTATCTTTTTCATACTTCCCCCTAAATTTATTTTACTTCCAGCGTCAGAATTCCATCCCATTTTACCGGCGGAAATTCCAGCAGATACATACATCTTTTCAGCAGAATTGCAGATGCCCTGTCATTGATTGGTTCATCCGCTAATTCTTCAAAAATA
>QMNP01000185.1 GCA_003647825.1 Candidatus Cloacimonadota bacterium | reverse complement strand
TAATAAAAGGTTCAGCATCTAAAAAACTTCGTTCTCTTTGCCACGTTGCTATTCCAATAATTCCAGAAGAGATGCTGTTATGGCTGCGCAAATAGTATCTCCCTGAACAGGAATATTGCAGGATTTGAATTCCGTTTAATTCGCAAAATATAGAGTTATCTTTTTGTAAATCAGCAGAAAAATTTGAGTAGTTTCCCTGTGCATTGAAGAGCAAATTTTTATAAGTAAGATTGCATGATAATCCAGTTGAGAATCCATTAATATTGTTATCGTAATTACCATCAGATTCTTCTCCAGATAATGAACCTAATTCCATTATAAGATTTTTGTATTTGAGATTTAATTGGGATTGAAAATATGAAATTGGTATCTTTCCATTAAATTCATCTATGTCGTATTTCATTTTGTTTTTAACATATTGGGCAGAAATGTCAAAATTGAAGTCTTTGTATTTAGAATTCAGACATAATTCAAAACTTTTAGAATCTGCTTCTATTTGATCGTCTAAAGCATTTAGATTATTTAAATAGAAATCCCAATTGTTAATATTGATTTCACATCTATCGATGAAAGATCTTTTCGGTTCGAAAGAAAATCCACTGGATTTCCTGTTCAGATATTTCTTTTCTCCCTTGGAATTTTCATAGAAATAAAGGTCATCAAATTCAAAATATGAAGATAACCTGGTGCTATGTGCCGGGTTATTTTTAAAAATATCAAAAATAGATTGTGCATTACAATTTATCGAGATAATAATTGTTAAAATTATGATCGTTTTCTTCATAAAAAAAATACCCTTCGTAATTCGTAAATCACGAAGGGTTATATAAATAATTATTAATAATCAAGTAACTCGATCCACTGATCGCGATCCATATCCGGGAAAACACCATTCAGAGTATAATCCGGCAGATATAAAAATTCTTCCTCTTCATCGATCACATTTCCACCTGGTCCATCCAGAAATTCAACCGGCTCTACATAGTCTTCATAATATTCTATGTAAACATAATCCACATCGTTAATTACGGCAATTAATTCGTCTCCACAATACAGATAATAAGTGCCTCCACCAAAATAATATTCATCTTCCCAGTCTAATTCTTCAATCATCCACTCATCTTCCGGCAGCCACTGATGATAAGGAAGATAATTTTTCATATCATCTATTCCTGGTTCGAATAAGCGTGAGAGATCTATAGTTAATTCTTCATCAACTCCATCATCGTTAATATCTTCAATAAAAGTCACAGGTCCTGTGATCAGTAAACTCACCCAATCAATTACATCATCCACAGTTTGCCAATCCTGAACGAAATTAGGATCATCTTCATCTATCTCACCGATTTCATCGTTCATTTCTACAATATAATCGTATTGAATTATATCATTACTTTGATCATCTGTTTCAGCTGAAACATAATCTACAATATTTTGCAGATCGGTAAGAATATTGTTCAGATCATTTTGAATGTCTGCAGGATCCTGCCCTGCTCTTACAGCCATGAATTCAGGTCTTTGCACCAAGTTATAATTTAAAACATGCGCAAGTAGAGAATCGCTATCTTCACACTCGTAGTATTGGATATAAAGCTCGTGAGTTACAGGATCGTATTGATAATCACAAAATTCATCAGAATCACCCATTTCATTCATCCAATCATAGTTTCCGCTTTCATCAGTCATTTCAAAATCGTAGAGAATTAACATGCGCATTGCAGCAGAAATAGCATAAGTTCCTACACGGAAAGCATAGATCTCACCTCGATCCAATTCCAGTAATTCCTCACCAGTATCTATAATAATAACTACACTGTCTGGCAGAGACACTGCAGCATTTAGGTGTTCAATTGCATTTTCCAATTTTGGAAATATACTGTTTTCTATTAGATTTTGAATTCTGCCTAAAGTAATTTCATCTTGTCTTAGAGGAGATTTTAAATAATTCAGATATATCAACGGAGTTTGAGCCAGGAATGAAAATTGATTGCCAAACAATTTTCTCTCTCCAAAATCTTCATCAAAATCATTGATAAGATCCCAAAGTTCATCATCATAATTCACACTTGCAACTTCCAATACAGCCATACCAAAATTTGCCAGTGCATTATCAGGATTTTCATCTAAAGCTTTTTCAAAAAGGTCTTTGATCTGATTGTAATCTGCTTCTGGAAAAACTTCCTCTCCACTCTGAGGATTCTCTGGCTCTTCCAAATCTAAAAGCATATTATTTAGCAGAGCAAAACCTTCCTGAGCAAAAACATTGGCAGCTGCATCATCAAGTTCTACATCTGTAGTTTCGTCGCAGCCTATAAAAAAGAGTACTAACAAGATTGCCGGTAGTAATAATAATTTTTTCACAATACCTCCTTAAGTGAATAATGAATTTTATTCTATTTTTTTACACATTTTTCCTTGCCTAAAATATTGGCAATTCACACAAGCAAATTACGTTAACGCTTATTTTTTGTGCAAGATAATTATTACTGATGATTTAAAATACAATATATTGGATAACAATTTATAAATAACCAGTTTAATCTTCTTAGGAAATTAACTCGAAATAATATTTTCGATTATGTTGAATGAATTCTACACTTTGAATCAGCTTTTCAACAGAAATCGCAACGTGTTAATTGAAAGGGAGAATTCTTTAATCGAATGCACCCTTAAAAGATAATAAGTTTTATTTTAACAATAACAATTTGGTAGTTTGTACTTCTCTTCCGGCTTTCAATTTGGCAAAATAGATTCCGCTGCTTACCTGTTTATTGTTATCATCTTTTCCCTGCCAGGTAACGGAATGAGCTCCTTGTGAGAGTTTCTCATTTACTAATTGTTTTACCTTTTGACCTTTCAAATTGTATATAATTAATTCAATATTTTCATGATCATCGCTGGCAAGGCTAAAGTTTATAGTTGTGGAAGGATTGAACGGATTCGGATAATTATTTAGTATTATCTTGTTCGGTGAAATGTCTAGATCATCGACATCTACTAATAATTCAAAATCGAAGTATTCCGATACTGTGATCGCATTTTCTACACCAAATATAAGATTGGAAAGGCAAGCATTATCAGTTGGAATAGCATCAGCTATGATGCTGTATTGTTGAGTTGGTAATAGTTCCCAGGCGGAAGACACAAAACTTACCTGACAGTTTTGGTAATCGAAATATGATGCAGGGATGCGAATCTCTGCTCCACCATCAATAACTGCTCTTTCCGATACAGGATTAAACGACCATTCATAACTAGTTTCATCATATGTATAAAATGCTACTTCTGAATTAATAACTCCATTAAGCACGGTTAATGTGATCACCAGCATTTTATCTATTCCAGCACCCGAAAAGCCTAAATAACTGTTAACCGGAAACATCTCGATATTTTCAAAATTATCAGAAATTCCACCTTCAATATCATCTATAGCCATTACATAATAAGCTTTGTAGATATCAGCAGAATAAAGATCACCAAAGCTTTCCGGAAAAGCAAAATAGATATCATCAAAAACATCATCGTAGGCTGCGTAAAGAGTTGTAAGATCAAACATAGCAGGACTAATATCATTCATAGCATCAGAAGCTATAATCTCATCTAAATTCCAATCATCTAGGTTTCCATCTACGTGTTTCAAGCGATTCCTGTACACTACACTATAATGCCAGGCTTCTTTTTCTTCTTCGTTGATCACTTTATTTAGAAGAATAGTTTCTCCAAATGGTACTTCCAATTCTATAAGCGACTGAATATTTTCCTGCGCAGTTATAGAACCGGCATTAGAAATTGAAACTGTTTGCAGATCATACATTTCATCATCAGAGATCACATAATAAAGCGGATCATCAAATTGAATTTCAGCAGTTTGATAATTATCTATATTCACACCTGAGCTATTGGCAACAGAAAGAGTAGGTACAGTCGTTTCCGGATTTTGATTAGGGGCAACCGGCAATTGGAAAGCAGCACTGCTATGACAAACAAATCTTACATAAGCTGCTTTCACCAATACATAATTCATATTACAAGTCGCCAGGTAAAGTTCTTTTGCATCTCTGGCTAAACGGCCAATCGTTGGTTCATCAGAATTTCTATAAGCCTGCATATAATTCAATAATAAAAGAGCTGTATCATCAATACCAAGAATTTCTAAATTACCGTTTTCGATATAATGAGAAGGTACTCCACCGTTATTTCGTGAACCTCCAACATAAGCAATTCCAGCTCCTGGTGATGCTATCATTCCTTCTGAAAATGAAAGACTGAATCCACCATTATGAAGCTGTGTATCAAAGGCTCCATTCATACAAGCAACAGTAAGAAATATTGGTAATTTTTCCTTAGCTGGAAAACTGAGCATTTCAGTACTACTTAATCCTGATCCGCTATCGAAATGAATGGCATCACCAGAACCATGACAGATGTGAAGATGCATCAG
>QMNP01000184.1 GCA_003647825.1 Candidatus Cloacimonadota bacterium | reverse complement strand
TACCGACAGTAGCATATTGATTACCTTGATCCACATTATGAATTTCCTGGTATTGGAATTTTATATTACCGTCATCTTCTAAATTACCAGAAAATTCGGGATCGTAAAGAATAACCTGGAATTTTTCAAAATTATAGTTATACGTATTGCGCATATCACTCCATTCGATCACGAAATAATGGTCAGAAGCAAAATATTGATAAAAGACATGCCCATTGGTCAAATCATCCCAGAAGGGAGCGATCATAGCTTTGGAACCGGAACCGGAAGGAATATTCCTGTTTCTATGAAAAATCGTTTCGGTTTCTCCCATACAGACGTAACCATTGGAACAGATAGAAACAGTATCATAAATTTCACCAAAATACTTAAAATCAAAAGGCAGATCAACTATATCGATCTCCCCATCACTAGTTGCATGATCAGGGTCAATTTCTGTGCCGTTCCCACCATGAAAGGTGGAAATTTCAATCCAGTCATATTCGGGAGGAATTAGATAGCCGGAATCTTCAGATTCAATCGCAATATAACCATACTCACTGAAAGTAGGATTTTCCTCGCTGATCTCTCCGATAGGAATAGTGAAAAACAATTCCTGCAGAAGATCACTCTCATTTGAGATCTCCATTTTAAATGAAGCAAGTTCTCCACTCATCACTTCAGCACACTCCACCTGAAAAGTTGTTTCATTCATACCTGTATTATTAACAGGAAGAGAAAAATAGCTGGATTGACCTGCGAGAACAGATGTATTGCTGTTCTGTGGAATCAGCTGTACGTTCATTTCACCTGTTTCCAAACCACCGCAATTGAGTAATTCAATATTCACCATATTATTTTCATTCTGCAGCAAGCATTCTGATGTATTTTGAACAATAAATTCTGAAAGACAGACCTCAGGTGAAATGATATTAAAAGGGACAATAAAAGAATGATTTCCCAGACTGGATGAGATCTCGGCAAAAATTTCTATGGGAGCTGTGTACAGCCAAACTGGAGCAATTTGGAAAGAAAATAAACAAGCTGTAGTTTCTTCCGGAGCTAACGTTGCTACACAGGCAGAACTGGAAATGATTTCTATCTCAGGATCATCGGTGCTTAAATTGATCTCGATATTATCTGCAGTTTGATCACCAAAATTTGTAATGTTCAAAATAAGATTTATATCATTTCCACTGATAGGATCTTCCATATTGAAACTTTCTAAAGCCACGATGTTCTGGTCAATAACCTGAAAACTCTCTGTTTGCGGGATATAGCCGTATTTTGATGCTGTTATATTATAGGTTCCAGCTGGAAGATCGATGGGTATATTCACATTGCCATCTATATCCGTGCAGCCGGTGGTAATTAAACTGTCTTCATTGGTTATAGCAAAGGTAAAATCAGAGCCATCAAAAGCAGGTTCTGATATACCAATATTCAAATAATTTGCAGCAGAGTTGATCTCTGGAACAAATTCGAATGAAACAGGTTGTGGGGTTGTCGTCCAGACCTGTAAGCCCGGATCACCCAGTAGATTGTAAACATAAAAATAAAATTGATCTGAATTAAGTGAGCTTCCCCAAGCGTGACTAAATGGAAAATTCAGGTAAAGTTCCATTTTCCCGCGCAGCAGCATTTCTCCACAGCGAAATAAATCTTCCTGAGTTACACCCTGATAAATCCCCATATCATTAGCATTATTGAACCAGGTTTTGGTATCATGCTCGCTCGGGCCAATAAAGCCAATAGCACCTTTTGGTGAAGTGGGTGATCCCGCTATCAACCAGGTTTCTCCGAATACAGATGGATAACCGTTATAGGCAAAATCACCACCACCACAAGTAATGCTGGTGACAAACGGCAGCATATAGCCATTATTAAGCTGAAGAATATTACCTATATCAAACATGCTGCCATAATTACCCCACCAGTTATCCGGAGCACCGGCACCACGGTAATTAACAAATGTATAACCCGTATTGATCATATTTCCTAGATTGCTGGAACCAGTTTGCCAGGGAGAAATAAATGTATCTACAACAGTGAATTCATAATCCAGTAATTTTTCTCTCACTGCCATCACAGTTTCACGCGGGGAGTAGAATTGCCAGTATAAATTGTCAACATAGCTAACCATTAAACCTTTAGTTGTCCAATTGCTAGCGGTATTAGGATTCAACTCATAATTAATGATCTTATTAATAACAGTATTCAGTTGAAATGCACTGCGAACAGAAATCCTGCCAATCAGAACATCCGGGAAATAATCATCACCATCTAAAAGCGTATAGGGATGATCGCTTACGTCCCAGGGGGTCCAATACCCTTCCACAAAATAGGAAGGTATTTGGATCGATCCGTCCACATCACCCACGAGAAGCACAAATTCCGGGGCATATTCCCAGGTATCATAAGCATTCTGTATATAATCCTTTATCAGTGTATTTGTTGTACCTGTTTCATAAAGAGTAGCTAGTCTTGTTTTAAAACCCAGCTTTTGTTTTTCTTGAAGCAAAGGTGCTAAATCCGATGCAACATCAGCAGGACAGATAATAAGATATTGTCCTGAGCTGCTGCGGGATGTTTCTTCTGCACCGATAATATTTTTGGCTGCGAGGTTATCAAAAATTTTAGATGGAATATTTTTTGTAAGTGGATTTTCCTGGATAGAATCATCCACTTCCAAACTGAAATCAACATTTTTAAGAAGTCTGATCTTATTTAAAGCCGGGTTATATTGAACTGCAGTAACAGTAACTTGAGCGAATCTATGAGAGCGCATAATATTTGGTTTACTTACGCTTATAATATTCTCCGGTAACCATTCGTTATTTGAATAATATGCATCTGAAATTAACACATTATCTTCCATACCGATGTAGGTAATTTTCTGGTTTAATTGAATTTCTTCAAAATCGTATTGGATATTTGCGATTTTGAAATTTCCAGTTGCCGGTAGAGTAATCAACTTAGAATATACTGGAATTTCAGCTTCTCCCACCTTTCCTGTATTGATACAATCTGCAATATCCAATTTAAGAAAATTTTCATTTTCAGAAGTTATTTCATCAATTTTATTCAACCTGAAATCACCGGTAATTTGCACAATTTGTTTGTCATTTGAAAGTTCAAGATCAACTGCATATAATCCAATTGCCATGAAAACTAATGAAAATATCAGAATTTGTTGTCTTTTTCTCAATTTAATCCCCTAATCATCTATTTATCATACCTTTACAATAATAATGCTAAATTAATTAAATATCTCACAGCAAGCAAGTAATTTTACTTATATCAAGAAATTTATAATTTTAATCGGAATAAAATGCATTTTTTATAAATATCCTACTTATTTTTTTATTATCGTCTGAACTTCTGTTTTAATGCATTGAGAATAATTTTATCATCTTCATCAAACTTGAGAACAAATAAGATTAAACAAAAAATTATTGAGAAAATCAATAATCCGGAGATCAAATTGAATGTTTTTGATAAACTTACGGAAGAAGCATAGAATTGCACGATTAAGTAACTGCTAACTCCAGCTAAAACTGGTTTTATATAACTGAGTTTATAAGGATGAATTTTTTCCAAAACTAAAACCTGGAAAAATCTAATTAAACTCATAATAATTGCTGTAATCGCAGCAGATATTCCAGCTCCTAAAGCTCCATATTCAGGAATAAGCGTTATACCTAATACTCCCATTAAAATAAAAGAAAGAATTGAGTTTTTCAGGGCAAGTTTAGATCTTCCACTCATTATAATCAGTTGTCCATTCGATCCTACACTGATGCTGATTAGAATACCGATGATTAGAACAATTAATATATTTGTTCCAGTGGCATATTCTGCTCCGAAAATACTTAAAATTGGTTCAGCATAAATTAAAATGAAAAAAAATGCACCCAGACTAATTGTAAAAATCCATTTGGTTGTAGTTTTAAACAGTCTTTCTAAAACCCGTTTTTCATTTCTGGCAAATAATCCGGAAAGAGTCGGTCCAAAGATAAGATCCAACGCCATTAAAGGAATGGCAATTAAAGTTGCTATTTTTGAACAAATATGAAATATCCCAATATCTGTTCCAGTCAAGAAAACACCCATTATATAAATTGGCATCAGCTGGCGGGTATGGTTCAAAAATGAATCCCAATATAGAGGAATAGAGAAGGTGACGAGTTCTTTTCCTACTCTGGTTAAAGGAGTGTTTTTATGGAAGCGAAGATATTTGGAATAAACGAAATAACCCGAAATTACAAATGTGAAGAATACAACTATGATCTGCGTCCAGATAATCCCGAAGGTTTTATAGCCAAAATAAAAGAAAACTAGCAAGAAAACACATCGAGCTAGAGGTTCAATGATCTTAGACGTAAGAACTTGATGTTTGATAAGTTTAAGACCTCTAAGACTTAAAAGAAAAACACCACCAATTGAGGCAAATGGAACAATAAATAACATCATTCTCAAAATCGGGGAAAGT
>QMNP01000183.1 GCA_003647825.1 Candidatus Cloacimonadota bacterium | reverse complement strand
GACCTGCTGAAAAAAATGTCGGAAGAAAAAAAATCCCTGGCTCGAGAGAATTATCAATACCAATTGAAATCTGCTCTTCTCAGTAAAAAGATCAATGAGCATCAGCAGAAAATTGATGCTTTAAATAAAGAAAGTAAAGAGATCAAAAAGAAATCTATGCTGCAGGCTAGAGAGTTTCTAACCGGATTACAGAAAGAATTGAACAAAGAAATTTCTGATATAAAAAAAGCTGGCAAAAACCAGCGCAAAGAAAATCTGGAAAAAACTTTAACTAAAATTAATCGTAAGAATAAAGAGTTTGGAACTGAGATCAATGGTTTAAACGACTTGCAGAGAGAAGCAATTCAACATCCTGAAATTGGACAGAATGTATGGTTGAAAGATATTGATACTGAAGGTGAAATTGTCTCGATAAACGGTAAATCAATCAAAGTAGATATGGGTGGAATTTTCTTCACGACAACTTTGGACAATCTATATAAACTTGCTCAGAAACCAAAACGTAAAACTTCTAAACGAAGCAAAATTCCCAAAGCTGATGTAAAACTTGAGCTAAAAATTCTGGGTTTCACATTCGACGAAGCAAAACCGGAAATAGATAAATTCATTGATGACGCTGCTATGAACGGTTTAGGAAGTATACGTATAGTTCATGGCAAAGGAACCGGAGCTTTAAGAGCAAAAGTTCGACAATATCTCCGTTCCAATAAAAAGGAACTCGATTTCTTCACACCTCCTCCAGAAGCAGGTGGAGATGGTGTAACAGTTGTGAAATTAGGTTAAACAGGAAGAAAATGGATCAAAGACAAATTGATGAAGTTCTGGAAAGAAACAACATCATAGATGTGATCGGAAGCTATTTCCCCCTCAAAAAAACAGGAAGTAACTTCAAGGCTCGCTGTCCATTCCACGACGAGAAAACAGCTTCTTTTGTCGTTAGTGAAAAGAAACAGATCTTCAAATGTTTCGGTTGTGGAAAAGGCGGTAATGCTATCCATTTTGTTCAAGAATATGAGAAGATATCTTTTTTCGAAGCTCTGAAAAAATTAGCAGAACGGGTTGGTATTGCATTGCAGCAAACGCGTGTAAATACAGCTAAACGTTCTCGGCGGGATTTGATACATTCCATTTATAAACTGGCAGGTAGTTTTTTCCAGGATAATCTGCGGCAGCACGGTGATTTTGCAAAACAATACTTGGTAAATAGAAAGATCTCTGAATCGACAATCGAAAAATTCCAAATTGGATATGCTCTCGATAGCTATGCCGGATTACGAAATTATCTGCTTAAGAATAGCATTAATGAAAAGATATTTCCTGCAACTGGACTTTTCACAGCCAATGGCCGTGACCTGTTCCGACAAAGATTGATGTTCCCTATCCATGATCATACAGGAAATATTATCGCTTTTGGTGGCCGTGTTTTAATGGAAGATCAAGGTGGTGGAAAATATGTAAATTCTCCCACAACAGAGATCTACACAAAGGGGAATCAGCTATACGGATTTTTTATAACAAAATATGATGTTTCCAAGAAAGATTATGTTCTGATCTGCGAAGGTTATACAGATTTCATTCGTTTATTCGAAGCTGGATTTACCAATAGTGCGGCTTCACTGGGTACTTCACTCACCGATTCACAGATCAATCTGATCAACAGATATTCTCGCAATATCTATATGTTGTACGACGGAGATAAAGCCGGCAGGAAAGCTGCTGTAAGAGCTGCTGGAAACATAATTCGTAACGGATCTAATGCTAAAATAATTGCACTTCCAGATGATGAAGATCCCGATAGTTTCTTATTGAAGAATAATCCTGAAGAATTAGAAAAACTGATTTCCAAAGCATCAACTCTACCCAACTTCCTGTTTGAAGATAAATCATTAGGTTTAGATAATAAATCAAAACTAAATGAATTGATTGAGATATTGAATGATATGAATGATGAAATTTCAGTTGAACTCTTTATTCGAGAAATTTCCGAAACCTTCAGAATAAGCGAACATGCCATAAACAGCCGCATCCGAAAACAGAGAATTAAAACAAAAAAAGTCGAAACAGGTAAAACTGTTATAAGCTTCGGTGAAGAAAGAGATTTGCTGTGTAAAATTCTGGATGACAAATTATCCTATAAAAAAGTTGCGCAAGAGATAGATTTGACTTATTTTTTTACAGATGTCTATAAAAATATTTTTGATGTTATTTCGATGCACATTAGTAGTATTGAACAAATTTCCAACCTGATAGACAAGGTGGAAGATGAAAACCTGAAAAAAATAATTACTGAGTTGATGATGGCAGATGCCCCAGAAGCTTCAATGGATGATATTATAAATAATCTCAAGTTAAGAAAGTATCAATATGAGCTCAAAAATATTAACGAAAGGATCTCGCAGGATCCCAAAGATATGGAGCTTTTCTCCCAGAAAAAAGAGCTTAAACAAAAAATGCTTTTACTTGATAAGAAAATTGTGAAAAAAACCCTTTATTAGAAGGAGCGTGGATGCAGAGTTATAACGAATGTATAAAAAAACTTGTGGACCTGGGCCGCAAAAACAACAATCTTATCACATTCAAACAGATCAATAATATCCTACCGAACAGCCCTATCTTTTTAGATAAAATCGATGAGATAATCACGGAAATCGTTGAAGAGGGGATAGAATTGATTGATGAGACTCAAAAACGGGTAACCAAAAAAAAGGTCTCAGTTAAGAAAACCAAAACTACAAAAAAATTCCAGAACAAGCGTTATTTTGACGATCCAGTTCGAATGTATCTGGGAGAAATGGGTCGAGTTCCATTATTAGATCGAGAAGGCGAGATCCGCATCGCCAAAAAAATTGAAAGCGGCCAGAAGTATATTAATAAATACATTTTTATGAGCGGCAGTACACTGCGTGAAATGGAAAACTTCCTGCACAGATATCGGGAAAAAAGAGTAAAATTAGACCAGATATTCAAGATAGAATATGGCACCTGGATGGATAAAGCTCAGGAAGCTATGCTGATAAACGAACTGGAAGGTGTAATCCGTGATACAGGCGCTATTTTTGATGATATAGGGGAACAGATTGACAACAGCGAGTATGATGAAACCGGGCATCTGATTGATCATGAAAATATCGAAAAGAAACGTTTTAAGATCATGGATATCTTCGACCGACTTGCTTATAATGAAAAGCTTCTGAAGAGAATGGTTTATCGTATTCGCAGTTTAGTTGACAGAATAAATGATAGTCAGAAAACCATTTTGCAATTATCAAAAATCAGGAAATTCTCTATTGATGAAATTTGCACATTCGGACGTAAAGCTAATAAATCTCCTGAAGATTATGATTCTGTATATAAAGAAACAAATATAGAACCTAATGTATTTATTGAAACCTTAAGAAAAATAAAAAATGCTCGCAGGAAAATTCGTCGAGTAGAGCTTGAAACTAAGATGACGGCAAGCGAGATGGTAGAACTTTTAGCCGAAGTAGAACGCGGTGAAAAGTTGAAAGAACGTTCTAAAAATGAGATGATCGAAGCAAATGTTCGTTTGGTGGTTAGCATTGCAAAGCGTTATAACAATCGTGGTCTGGATTTTTTAGATCTAATTCAGGAAGGTAATACCGGTCTGATGCGAGCTGTGGAAAAATACGATTATCGTAAAGGTTTTAAATTCAGTACTTATGCCACATGGTGGATTCGACAAGCTATTACCAGGGCTATTGCAGATCAGGCTCGTACAATCAGAATTCCTGTTCACATGATCGAATCGATAAATAAAGTTAAAAGAGCAAGTCGTCAGCTTCTGCAGGAATTGGGAAGAGAACCTTATCCAGAAGAAATCGCTGCAAAACTTGATCTGCCTGCTGATAAAATAAAAAATATTCTGGCAATAACTAAAGAGCCAGTTTCGCTGGATAAACCAATTGGTCATGAAGACGAGGATAGTCTTCTAGGTGATTTTATCGAAGATAAAGCAACTATTTCCCCGGAGAGAATGGCCGAAAGAACTCTATTGAAGAAGCAGGTTGATGAAATTCTGCAAACGCTTACACCACGGGAAGAACGTGTTATTCGCTTACGTTTTGGAATTGATGATGGGTATCATAGAACCCTGGAAGAAGTTGGAAATATTTTCAGTGTAACACGTGAAAGAATCCGACAAATTGAAGATAAAGCTTTGCGCAAGTTAAGACATCCAACTCGCAGCAATGTATTAATGAAGTTTATCGATAATTTCAACGTGAAGTGATCTTAAAACGATAAGCAGGAAATTCTTGACACGAAAGCACTCAAATTTGTTTTTACATATTCAAAAATTAAGAGTGATTTAGAAAGTGTAATAGATTTTCAGGGCCTATAGCTCAGTTGGTAGAGCTTCCGGCTCATAACCGGACGGTCAGAGGTTCGATTCCTCTTGGGCCCACCAACCATATAAAACCTCGGAGCAATTCCGAGGTTTTATTTTATTCATCTTTCTCTCCCTTTGTATCCTTCGCAATGGCTGTAG
>QMNP01000182.1 GCA_003647825.1 Candidatus Cloacimonadota bacterium | reverse complement strand
TATCAAGTTAAATTTAAGAGGTTTAAATGAAATCAAATACAGGTTTTATCATCAGATCAGCAATAATATTACTTATGCTCATTATTATTATTATTGATGCAGTTGTGATCAGGCATTTAAAAAAAAAGATAGATAATCTTATTATTATCGGTTGGCAGGATAGCACCTTAGTAAAACTATCTCCAAATTCTATTGATGAACAAACAGTTCTTATTACAAAGGAATTCATAGACGAATTCAATCATTATAAATCTCCTTTTAAAGATGGATTATCTTTTCAGGTTTTAATCGAAAAATATATTCGAAACCGCTGGTCTGATCATTATGGTTGCAGTAGAGGAACTCGAGAAAAAAAACGAATTCACGAGGGCATTGATCTATTCGTTCCTGAAAATACTCCTGTTTATCCGTTAACGGATTATGGCATTGTTACAGAAGTTAGCGATAATCCTCACTATCTGGTGGAAGTTGAATACAAGAAAACGGATGATACCAGACATAAGATGAAAATTGAATATGGCAAAACGATCAGAATATTGTATCCGGAAGGAATCGCAAGTATATACACACACCTGAATGAAGTTTATGTGAAATTGGGACAGGAAGTTGATAGAAATACAATTGTTGGTTTAACCGGGCTTACTGGCAATATCCGCAACAGTGGAAAGCCTTCTCATTTGCATCTGGAATTAAGGGATAAAGATAATAAATCTTTCGATCCCCGTAATCGATTGCACTTTGATCAGGGATCAGTGGAATTCTTTTTAGACCATTTAAATATTGAGAAATAGGAAATGGAATTCTGAAAAGGTCTCTTGCGAGGAATCATTCAATTTGACACTTTCAGGGTTGGAAATGAAAGTGAAGTTGAATTGTAAGAAGCCTTGAAAGTGCTAAGCAGGAAGAAGTATCGGCAGAAGCCTTTTCAAGGTAAAGTGATAAACTATTTGAATATTGAGAAATAGGAAATGGAACTCTGAAAAGGTCTCTTACGAGGAATCATTCATTTGACACTTTCAGAGTTGAAAAGGAAAGTGAAGTTGAATTGTAAGAAACCTTGAAAGTGCTAAGCAGGAAGAAGTATCGATAGAAGCCTTTTCAAGGTTTAGTGAGGTTGTTTTGATTTATCAAAAGGATAATTTTTATCACGTTATTAATAGAGGATGCAATAAGCAGAAAATATTCTTTAATGATCAAGATTACAAATACCTTTTCAAGAAGATGAAACAAACCAGAGAGAATTATAACATAGAAGTAATTGCATTCTGTTTAATGTCAAATCATTACCATTTATTGCTTTATCAAATATCTGAAAAACCAGTTTCTGACTGGTTAAAATCATTATTTAGCGGTTATGTTCAAACGATAAATCGAAAATATAAAAGAACTGGCACTATCTTCGAAAGAAGTGCAAAGCCAAAATTAATTACATCTGATGAATATCTGGTGGATGTTATCCATTACATTCATTCGAATCCATTTAAACATAAAATTGTAAATAATCCTGAAGAGTGGAAGTTCTCAAGTTTGAATGAATATCTGGGGAATAAAAATGGGTTTGTAAGTAAAAGGGTATTAGAAAGCTATTTTCATGAAAAGTGGTCATATCAAGAATCATTTCAAGATTATATCGAAAGTAAGAAATATTTAGAATTTAATGTGTGAAAACTCTGAAAAAGTCTCTTACGAGGAATCATTCAATTTGACACTTTCAGGGTTGGAAAGGAATGTGAAGTTGAATTGTAAGAAACCTTGAAAGTGCTAAGCAGGAAGAAGTATCGGCAGAAGCCTTTTCAAGGTAAAGTGAGGTTATATGAACAACGAATACAGGGTAACAAGCTATAACGATCTGCAGGAAAAACTGTTTGAAGATTCCTGGAATCCGAATCTGGGCAGATTCCGTTCCCGCTATGCTTTCCGCGGACTTTCTAATGATGATTATAAATTGGAAACAACCCTGATTCGTTTGGGTGGAGATTATGCAAGACTGGAAAATCATCTACTGCGTAATTTCAGTAAATATGCTCACCAGAGTGTAGTGGAAAAAGACTTGATCTGGCACTGGCTTTCTATAGCTCAACATCATGGTTTACCAACTCGTTTGCTGGATTGGACTTACTCGCCATATGTTGCTATGCATTTCGCCACAGCCAATATTGAAAAATTTGATCTGGATGGTGTTATCTGGGCGGTAAATTATGTGAAATTGAACCGTGTGTTACCTGAGATATTACGCGATGAACTTCGAAAAGAGGGAGCCAACGTACTCACAGTAAAGCTGCTGGCAGAACATGTAGGTTCACTAAAAGAATTAGATTCTCTTTCTGAAGAGGATTTTGTGCTCTTCATCGAACCACCTTCAATTGATGATCGTTTTATTAACCAGTTCGCTTTTTTCTCCATTGCTTCAAATCCGAACTTAATTTTAGATAAATGGTTGCAACAGCATCCAGATATGTGGCAAAAAATAATAATTCCTAAAGAATTGAAATGGGAGATCCGTGATAAACTGGATCAGGCCAATATTACAGAACGAGTATTATTTCCGGGCTTGGATGGTCTTGGGCAATGGTTAAAAAGGCAGTATAGCCCAAAGCGGTGAAGAAATCTGAGATGAGAATCTAAAACATAATTTGAGTTACATGAAAAAGTATATTACTTATTCTTTTTCATCCTCTTCAGCCTCTTCAGTTTCTTCTATTTCGTTATTGGACTCAGGATTTTCTTCTTCAATTCCTAATTTTCTGTTTAATTTCTTTAATCTTTTTTCTTCTTTCTTTTTCTGTTTTGCCAGTTGTTTCTGTCGTTTTTCATATTGATAATTATTTCTAGCCAAAATTACATCCTTTTTGTATTCATTGATTACTGGATTTGAAATTTCCATTCCGTAAAATTAATTTCCTATATTCGGAACGGAAATAACTCAGTTTATTAATACCGCTCTCTACTGCGGGGTCTATCTTCCTTTGGTTTGGCAACGTTTATTCTTAAGTTTCTGCCATCGATATCTTTACCATCAAGTTCTTTGATGGCTTCCTTACCTTCTGTCTGTTGAGTCATCTCCACAAAACCGAATCCTTTTGAACGCCCTGAATCCCTGTCCATAATCACTTTACACTCTTCTACTGTTCCAAAGGCTGCAAATAATTCTTTCAGATCTTCATCTCTCATTTTGTAAGGCAAGTTGCCTACGTAAATGTTCATCCTAACATTCCTCCCTAAAGGCGTTTAGTTTGAGAATTGCTAAACTTACAATTTTCAAAGACTTAATGAAATTGGAGCGTATTCTTGTCAAGCCGATTGCACTTTGGTTACATTACAACTAATATTTCGTTTGATATAGTATTTGGAATTAGTAATTATTTGTGAGAATAGTAAAGGTTTCTCGATGATCATCAGTAGAAATGAATACAGGAAAGAAGCTACAAATTCAAAAAACTTCTGATCAGATTTACGCAGACGTGATAACGATATTCTTTATCAGAACGCAGGTCTGTGATTGGTGTGATCTCTTTTTGCAGGAGTTCATCCACTGTTTTAAAATCTATCTCAGTTAATTTTTTCCCGGTAACATATTCTTCGATCTTATATAAACGTCGCGGATATTCATTTAAGCTGCCGACTGCTAAAATGATCTCTTCGATTTTTTCATCCGATTCTTTTTTGAGACCTGCTAAAGCTACTTTAGCAATTGTTAGTGATTTTCGTGCTCCTACTTTTTCGTAGAAATTCTGATAACCCTTTTCCGCATTTTTACTGATGATGATACTGGAGATTAATTCATTTGTATGCATCACATTTTTCTTGTACCCGGTAAAGAACATGTCGATAGGAATCTGTCGATTTCCAGAATTAGATTTTAATTCTAACTTTGCTTTTGTAACCAACAGCAGCGGTAATACATCTGCTGTTGGTGAGCCATTTGCTATATTCCCTCCAATAGTAGCAGAAGCCTGTAACAGGGGAGAAGCAAATGCTTCTAAGGATTTTTGAAAAAAGGGCAGATACTTTTTAATAAGATCGGATTTAATAATATCAAAGAAAGTAGTTGTTGCTCCAATCTGAATAAAATCTTCCGATTCCGAAATTCCGTATAACTCTGGAATATGATTTATATAGATGATCTCGGCATTTTTAATCATGCCATTTTTTATTTGTACATTGATGTCAGTTCCACCGGCCAGATAATAGCGTTTACTGCTTTGAGCGTCAATGGACTGTACAAGTGTTTCAATATTTTCCGGTTTAAAAAACTTCATAAATTACCTACCTTAAAACTATGTGTTAATAGCTCGCAATTTTCATTCCCAAGAAAAATCTAATTTACTCTTTCACAAGCCAGCATTACCGATTCAAATATTTTCTTATATCCGGTACATCTGCATATATTGCCAGCTAACGCTTTTTTTATTTTATCAAGATCTTTTTCCCCATCAGTTTTAATATAGTGGTAGGAACTTATAAAAAATCCGGGGAAACAAAATCCACATTGTACTGCATTCGTTTCATCGAAACAATCAATGATAAGTTTACCGAGTTCAGTT
>QMNP01000181.1 GCA_003647825.1 Candidatus Cloacimonadota bacterium | reverse complement strand
CAAGATGGCTACACCGACGAACAGCCCTGCGACTGGATCGATCTGATCGGTGAGTATTCTGTGGGAATGCCTTATCATTATGGGGGAAGGGACGATTTTATTGAGTGGGAAGAAGATTACGTAGATGGCACTCTGGGTCCCGGCGGACATTCTGTTCATTATCCTGGTTCACTTGTCTGGGCTTCTGGAATTGATTGCTCCGGTTTTGTCGGACGCTGCTGGGAGATCGATAATTATATTCTTCATATGTATTTCAATACAACCTACATTGTGAATAATTTTGAGGAAGTAACAGTAGAAGAATTGCAGCCGGGAGATTGTTTTGTTAAAACTGGAGTTCATGCCAGATTGTTCTACGAATGGGGAGAGGATAATAATGTAATCACCATCGAGTCAACATCCGGTAATTACAATCGTGTGATTCAATATGAATACGATTTGTATCAGGATATCATCAATCAAGGGTATGTTATTTGCAGGAATGTTCCATTAATTGCGGGAAATGAAATTCCTGAGCCTAAAATTGAATTAAGCAATTACCCCAATCCTTTCAATCCATCTACAATGATCAGATTTCAGATTTCAGAATTCAGTGAAAATGAGCCAGCAGAAATAATAATCTATAATCTGAAAGGACAGAGAGTGAAAGGATTCACGTTCCCAAAGGGGAGTTTAGGAACGAGTGAACAGAATGTTATCTGGAACGGTGATGATGAAAACGGCAATTCTGTTTCATCAGGAATTTATCTTTATCGTCTAAAGGCGGGAAATATTGATTTAGGCAGGAAGTGTTTATTGCTGAAGTAGGGGTGATTTACCAATCCCCCAAAATGTCGCAACGTTCAACTTTACGGTACACAAAAAAAACTCCCTTCCAAACCGGAAAGGAGTTAAATTGATTTGTTAACAAAGAGATTTATAATTCTTCGTCTTGGTCATCACCGCTTTTCTTTTTGTTTTCATCGATTACTTCTTTAGTACCATCAACGATACCATCAAATACATCTTTGGTGAATTTTGCAACTTTGGGAGCATGAGCTTTAAAAGCATCGGAGATAGATTTGGCAGCTTTCTTGGCGAATTCTTCGGCTGGAGGTTGAACTTTAGTATAACCTTCTTTTGCTCCCTGCAGAGCTTCTTTAGCCAGTTTTTGTGCTTTTTCTTTGGTGTTCATCTCATCATCTTTGGCTGTTTTAATTATCTCTTTGGTAACATTTCCAACAGCTTTCACCACATCTTCTCCGGCATGAATGGCTTTGATAACACCATCTTTTACGGTGTTTGCTACTTTACTTTCATTGCTTACCATTTTGTACCTCCTGGTCTAATTTTATTAAAATTTCATCACTATTCATCTCGGGATTTTCTAACCATAGCTCAGTTGCTCTGTCAAGAAGTTTACCTATTTCTTTTCCTGCGTTCAATTTAAAGTAGTTCATTAATGTGTTTCCGGTAAGCGGCATCATTTTGCCTTTCATTTCTTCTTTGATCTTTTCCAGACGCATGCGGAAATTGGGAACCTGTCTGGGTAGGCTGTAATCCCGGGCATGGCTTATATTATCAGCATGGATCAATTCCAGCAGCAGATCCAAAGCATCACCGGTTTGCATCATTAAGCGTCGAATTGCTCTATCACTTATGTTCTCGGTAGTTTCTCCGCCACCTTTTAGACGCATATGGTTACGGATAACCAGTGAAATTTCTTTGATTAATTCATTGGGATATTTAAGGCGCTGCAAAATCATTTCTGCCATATCTGCACTAACGGTTTCCTGCTTATAAAAATGGATTCCATCTTTATCTTCAGTTTTCACACGAGCTTTGCCAATATCATGCAAAAGGGCAATAAGATGCAGTTTAAAGGTTGGTCGAATATTTTCGATCACACGCAAAGTATGATTCCACACATCAAGATCGTGATGTTTATCCTGTTCTACATCGATGATCTCCAGAATCTCAGGAACAACATATTCCATTAAGCCCAGCTCGATCAGCATTTTCATGGCAGGAATGGGATTTTTGCGGGTAAGCATTTTAGTGAATTCATCACGTTTTCTTTCCCAGGAAATATGCTGCAGCATTGCTGCATTATTTTTAATTCCTTCTATAGTATCTTCTTCGATCTCGAACCCGAATCGAGATGCAAACCTTACAGCTCGCAGCATTCGCAAAGGGTCTTCACGAAAGATCAGATCCGGCTCTGATGTGGAACGAATAACACCATTTTCTATATCATCGATTCCCTTGCCTGAAACATCCAGGATTTCTCCTGTAATTACATCCAGCAGTAGAGAATTGATCGTAAAATCGCGACGGTAAACATCTTCTTCCAGTGTGCCGTTCTCCACTTCCGGTTTGCGATTTTTATCTTGATAGATCTCTTTGCGGGTCATTACAAATTCTACTTTGCTCTCTAAAATTTCCACCATGGCAGTTCCAAAATTATCATAGGCAACCGGACGCGAAGAAACTCCCTTCTGATGCAGAAATTCTGCTAATTTCAAACCACCTTCCGGCAGGGCAACTACGACGTCGATATCATCGCTGTCGATGCCCATTACTTTATCACGCACGAATCCGCCAACAATGTATGTTTTTCCTTCGAATTCTGTTCCAGTTATTGCTTTGCAAATTGCTTTTTCTACTTTATGCATTTCTTATGTTTCCTTGTTCAATTAAATATCTCTATTAGCATCATTATCTTTATTCATTAAAAAACTAAGAGCTTGTTTGGTGGAAAGTTTTCTGCTGGCCGGGCCAACCCGGATATAAAAATCTTCGTCTTCACCAATTATCAAAAAAGCTGGATCACTCGATTTTTCACATTCCACCAGAAGAACTTTTTTGTCTTCTTCTTCGATAATTCGGTAATGGATCCACTTAGAAAATTCCAAACCTATATGCTGTTTTATCATGTTATTCAGATGCAGCATAAATCTATCATCATTAGGGAATTTATCAGCTGCAATTCCCAAAATATTACCATCATCTTCTACACCAACCAGCAATTTACCGCCTTCTGAATTCAAGTAGGCAACCAGAGTCTTGAGGGCAGATTTTTCAATGTTTTTATCTGCTTTATCGGCCTTTAAATTCCAGCGTAAAGTAGATTTGAATTCCAATTTATCGCTTTCACCTTTTTTGATGAGTTCCAATAGCTCTTTTCCCTTTTCCTGTTCGGAAGTAATATATTGCACCGGAATTGCACGATTATACAATCTCACTAAGATCATAAATAATACACTGCCAAATACAAGAATTAGTATCGTAAAGAAAAATAGATTGTTTCTCTCTTCTTCTAATTCTGTAAAAAGTTCATCTTCTGGAAGAGCTACCATTACCCAGCGTGAGATCTGGTTATTATTGGGAAATTTTGCCATTCCCCACCAGAGCATTCCATCAACCCTGAAGTTAAATGGTTTTGTCTTTTCTCCTTCATTCCAACTGAGCAATGCTTTATCCAAAACTTTTGTTCGAAGAGATTTGTATTCAATACTCGAAGAATCATCACCAAAAGTTTCTAGATTGTCTTCTACAGCAGATGTTTGATATTTTGAAACTAGATATACCTGACCACTTTTTGAGATGGAAAGTAATTGAATATTACGTTCTACAAATTCAGTATCGATATTGAAAGTTGCAAAATATTTCATTCCATTATATTCGTAGGAAACCGTGCTGGAAGATCCGGCTCTTTCATCTGTAATAGGCCTATCGGCACCCAAAGTAGCTTCGTTTGGTGATACATTTGTTCCAGAAAAGGAAGCATATAATTCACCTGAATGTACCATTTTCAGGAATTCAGAATCCAGAGTATAGGTTGTGTCTGGTGTGGTAATATTCTGCCAGTTACCCAGGCTGTCTTTACATGTTCTAAAACTCTGCCAGTAACTTTGATTACTGGTCATGGAGTTTTCCTGTGGTTTATCCATGCGGGAAAGCATATAATAACTGGAATCACTACCGGTGATGCAAACAGATATCAGGAAGGGATATTCTTCTACCATTGGAATTATTTTGCTGTCAATCTCAGATAATTCTTTTTCTGTGTTAATTACACCGGAATTTCCCCATTTGACGAAAAGTTTTGTGTTATTATCAAGCAACTCAAAATAATGCATAAATTCATTTTCTACGATTTCAATTTTGTGGGTTAGAAGTTTTTCACTACGATCATCACGAGCTCTGATAAGTGTATTTGCTGTGAAGATTATAAGAATTAAGGTAAGCCCTAATGTAAGATAGATAGCATTTCGCAGATGCTGTTTTCTAGCTGTTTCCGGTCGATTGAGCATGGTTTTTATCAGATGAAAATGATCGTTCATTATTGTCCTTCTAATTTCCTGTTTTAATAATATTCTGGGTCTTGTTTCAAATTTACAGCCAGTAGTTGAGAAACTGCTGCTATTGCTGCAGTTTCTGCCCGTAAAATGTGATTTCCTAAAGTAAAAGGAATAACTCCATTTGCTTGTAAAAATTCTGCTTCTTCTTTTGTGAAGCCGCCTTCCGGTCCTATAATCAAACATACAGGGTGCTGCAAATCGGAT
>QMNP01000180.1 GCA_003647825.1 Candidatus Cloacimonadota bacterium | reverse complement strand
GTTACAGATTGCCTACCGAAGCAGAATGGGAATATGCGGCACGGGGAGGATTGAACTGGGAAGATAATTACAGATTCAGCGGAATTTCAACTGTCTTGAACTATGTAGCATGGTATGCTACAAATTCAGGTTCGCAATCACATGAGGTTGGAACAAAAGCGGACAACCAGTTAGATATCCACGATATGAGTGGTAATGTGTGGGAATGGTGCAATGATTGGTATAGTAGTGAAACTATAAATCCTCCAAGTTACTATCAAACATGCTATGATCAAGGTACTGTTAATAATCCAACTGGACCTGTTAGCGGTAATGATCGTGTAGCCAGGGGTGGTGGATGGTATAGTTATGATTCCGAGTGTCGAGTTGCTGTTCGCTTTCATTCTGCTCCCAATATTACTAACCATAATATTGGATTTCGTCTCGTTAGAACTCACTAAGAATGTTGTCTTTTTATAGCATCCAATTATTTATTTTCTCGATAGAAAAGAAATTGAGATTATCAAGAGCAAAGGCAGATAATAAAACAACTTGTATTTGTGTAGTAAAAAAATGGTCGGGATGAGAAGATTTGAACTTCCGACCTTTCGGTCCCGAACCGAACGCGCTGACCGAACTGCGCTACATCCCGACGATGCAAAATTCTGAATTACAATATTCTTGTCAATAAATCCGATTTCCCTGAATTCAATCACTATCAATTTTGCTCTGCCTAATTGTAATAGGTACACATTATTCGCTTGACTCATTTTGCACCATAAATTGCGTACCTTTAAATAAATTATTATATTAGGAGTATAGATGAAATTTAAAGTTTTAATTTTGACTTGTTTGATTCCCTTTTTATTAACAGCTTACACTGTGAATGTAGAAAAACCTGTATTACAGGGCGGTTCAATGATCAATGATCTGCCAACTATTGCAATACCAGGGCATCCCGATTTACCATATTTGCCATTAAAAATATTGCTTCCAATGGGCGAAAAACTGGATAATCTGGAAATAATTTTTGGTGATAACGAGGAACTTCTCGAAAATGTGATGATCGATTATACAAGAACACCACAACCAATTTCCAAACCTTCTATAGATAAAACTGAGAAAGATTGGAGCATCTACAATAGCAATGAATATTATCCAATTCAAGATTATAAAATACTGGGAACACAACAGTATAAAGGATACAATCTACTTCTGGTTAATGTATATCCTTACAAATACAATCCTGTAACAAAGCATTTACAATGGGTTTCAAATGTGGAAGTTTCTTTTGAAACAGTAATAGAAAGCGGATTACGAGAAATTCAGAATAATAAACTTATACGAAATTCCGAAACCACCCGTGCATTAGAAAGATTAATAGTTAATCCTGATGAGATCTCTTCTTATGTTAAAAGCTCCGTATCTTCAAGCCGAACTTTAGTTGATCCGGGAGACCCTTGTTCTTTGATTATTATTACCGATGAAACCAGGTTACCTTATTTTTCAGAATTTGTAGATTGGAAGATCAGTCATGGAGTTAGTACTCAGATATATCTAACCACTGATGTATATAATGATTACACAGGTGTTAATGATCAGCAAAAGATAAAGAATTTTATCATTGATGCTTATACAACTTTTTCTGCAACAGATACTCCCTTGGAATTTGTTATTCTGGGTGGAGATGATGAGATCATTCCAATTCGTACTGTGTATATAAATACTGGAAATGGAACTCTCGATGAGAATATGCCTTGTGATGCTTACTACTCTTGTCTGGATAATGACTGGGATGGGAATGGAAACGGTGTTTATGGTGAAGTAGCAGATGATGTTGATCTGATTCCGGAAATTGCTGTTGGCAGGATTACTGCCGAGACTGAAGACGAATTCAACCGTTTTTTCAATAAAACATATCATTATGTAGATGAAGTTTCTGTTAGTGACGACATGGTTTACAAGTTTGGTGAGAATCTTAATAATGATCCTTTAACATGGGGTGGAGATTACATGGATGAGGTTATTGACCTTGTTCCAAATCTCCAGGAAGATTATCACATTTTTAAATTATATGATAGAGAGGGAACTTTCAGCTCTTATAATGTAAAAGAAGCAATCAATGATGGTGTTGCTATCATAAATCATATGGGGCACTCAAACGAAACTATGGTTTTTGGACAGAACAACAGTCATTGTGCAACTTACACTAATACAGAATTTGGCTTTGCCTACAGCCAGGGCTGCTATCCGGCAGCCTTTGATGAAGCCACCAGTTTCTCCAGTGAAAGTATTGCCGAGAATCTGATTATGGCTGAAGGTGGGCTATTTGCCTTTGTTGGTAATACCCGCTATGGCTGGTACAGCCCGGGAAGTACAAATGGTCCTTCACAACCTTACGATATTGAGTTTTTTGAAGCAATATTTACTAATGATATAAGAGCTTTGGGTTCAGCATTAAGCGAATCTCGGGTTGTTATGGCAAATGAAGCGATATCAAATGCATATCTGCGTTGGGTTCATTATGAACTTGTTCTGTTTGGAGATCCATCTGTAGAAGTAAAATATGCTAATGGAAGTTTTCCGTATCTTCAACCAGGTGAAGTAGTTTACGATGACTCTGCCACAGGTGATGGTGACGGTACTCCAAATCCAGGTGAGCAAATCGAAATTTATATTGAGTTGGAAAATATTGAAGGGTGGGCAGATGCATCTGATGTAACTGCCACTTTGGAATTTCAAGATCCAGCGATTCAATTAATTACTGGTTCGGTGAATTATGGAAATATCCAGAATGGCACTTCTGTCTCCGGAACTCCGTTTGTTGTTCAAGTTCCTCAAGACTGCAACTACGACAGTTATTTATTCACTGTAACCGTGGAAGCTCCCGTATCAGGAGATTCTTATTTCTCAAAATCTTATGACCTTAGTTTTGAAGTTTCTCTTTACCAGCAGAATTGGCCCTGGATCACAGATTATTCTGTGATGGGAAATCCAATAATTTGTGATTTTGATGGTAATGGAAGTCGCAACCTTCTTATCGTTGATGCTTTTGCTAATGTGCATCTGCTTGGTGCAGCGGCAGACTATGCTTCAGGTTATCCCTGGTATAACGAAGAAAATATCTGGAAGAGTTCCGCTTATGCAGATATAGATAATGATGATAATAAGGACATTGTAATTGCCAGTAGAACAGGCAGGATCTTTGCCCTTAATAATGAAGGAATGGAATTATTTAATTTTGAGGCAAACGTAGACCAGTTACTTACCCCCATGGTTGCAGATATCGATGGTGATGGAGAATTGGATATTATAAGTTTCGGAATCGATAAAAAGATCTATGCTCTGAATGCAGATGGAAACCTGTTGGCAAATTTCCCGGTGGAGTTGCCAATGCTGAGTTTCTGCGAAATGGCTTCTGCAGATCTTGATGAAGATGGTTCCAATGAGATACTGATATCAACACTTGCAGGAGAATTATTTGCGATAAATCACCTGGGAGAGAATCTGAATGGTTTCCCTGTAAATTTATCAGCTGCATCCTGTTCAGCACCAATAATATTAGATAACTTAAATATAGTTTTAGGAACAAATGATAACAACCTTTTAATAATTAATCCTCAAGGTGAGATAATCCTTAATAAAGATTTAAACGGACAGAAAATTATTGTGTCACCCATCGCTGCCGATTTTGATAATGATGATATACTGGAAATTGCATTTGCAACTCAAAATGGTATTTTAAGCATTATCGAGCAGGATGGAACTGAACTGAGTGGATGGCCGGTGAACATCAGTCACAGCGTTGCGAATCCACCTGTAACGGTAGATTTAAATAATGATGAAAATCTCAATCTGATCTGCTTCAGCAGCACAAATGATCTTTATGTTTATAACAACGATGGAAGCGAAGTGGAATTTGCTCCTGTTCCTGTGGGCTTGATTGGGAATACTCCTGCCAGTATTGAAGATATCGATCGTGATGGTGATTTTGAAATAGTTTCCGGATTATCAACCGGAGCATTTGTAATTGATTCTAAGTTACCAAAAGGACAGAAAACTCCCTGGAAAACATATCGTGGAAATTACCAGCGAACAGGATATTATGGTGACAACGAACTTGTTACAGAAGCAGGAGAAATAGTACCGGAAATAGCAGAATTCAATCTTCAACAGAACTTCCCGAATCCGTTCAACCCAACAACCACAATTGCTTTCTCGCTTCCAAATATAGCAAAGATCGATCTGGATATTTATAACGTTAAAGGACAGAAAGTAAAAACTTTGGTCTCTTCTGAAACGATGGCTCAGGGTGAACAACAGATAAGCTGGAATGGGAAAGATGATGAGAATAAACAAGTAAGTTCCGGTATTTATTTTTATAAATTAAGAGCGGATAACGAAGATATAAGCGTCAGAAAATGTCTGCTTCTGAAATAACTGTTATTTATGAGTTCTGCATAATAGAGTGTTTTTGTGAAAAAAGAAAAAAGTGTGTCTTTGCGAGTTTGCTTCTCGCTGTTGCTTACGAAGCAATCTCTATAAATAGTAATCAATTAGCAATATAGATTG
>QMNP01000179.1 GCA_003647825.1 Candidatus Cloacimonadota bacterium | reverse complement strand
TCTATATTGCTAATTGATTACTATTTATAGAGATTGCTTCGTAAGCAACAGCGAGAAGCAAACTCGCAAAGACACACTTTTTTTCTTTTCTCACAAAAACACTCTATTATGCAGAACTCATTTAAATATCACTTACAGTAACGAAAAAGCCGCGATTAGTTTCACGGCTTTTTCACTTTTCAAAACTTTATATCCAATTATTATCTCTGGTTTTGCTGTATTAACCGATTTTAATTTCTTTTGAAGGAACAGGATCTTTTTTGGGTATATCCAAAATTAGAACTCCGTCTTCAAATTTGGCTGAGATCTTTTCGCTATCTACCTGATCGGATAGGCTGAGCACTCTTCGATAACTACCCTGGTAACGTTCATTACGGCAATAAGATCCTTTTTTTTCTTCTTTTTTTTCTTCTCTTTTGGCTTCTATCACCAGTTCATTGTTGTTAATGCTGATCTTTACGTTTTTCTTTTTAAATCCTGGAAGATCAGCTTCGATCACAAATTTGTTATCTTCTTCCAGGATATCGATATTCATTGTGCGTTGCTTATCCTGTACTTGTTCTCCTGCAAAGAAATCATCCACAAATTTGTCGAAAAGAGACATCATTGGATAAAAGTTTTTTTTGTTGTTGTAAGGAACTACTTTCATTTTTTCTACCTCCTCCAATTAATTTCTGGAGACAATTTAATCGGAAAACAAAATCGCGCAAGAAAAAAATTAGCAGAGTTTAGCGAGGAGTGCTAATTTTCTTATTGACATCGATGGAAAGCTGATTAGTTTATGTTTTGTGAATTGAAAATTGAAGTAAAGAAAGGAAATCTTGTTCCAAAACTCCTGTTTGGGAACATATTTAAAAACTCAATTTCGCAAAGAAGAAAACGTTCCCGGGAGGAACTTGGGAACGAAATAATTTATATATTGGAGGCAAACATGAATATTAATAGATTTACCATTAAATCGCAGGAAGCTTTAGAAAAAGCTCGCCAGATTGCCGAGAATTTCGGCCATCAGGAAATTACTTCTTCCCACCTGTTATTAGCCTTGGTACAGCAGGAAGAAGGATTCACCGGATCACTCCTGAAGAAACTGGATATCGAGAAAAACGCAATTGAAAATGATTTGAATACTTACCTGCAAAATCAACCCAGAATTGAAGGTGTTTATCAAACCGGACTCTCTCGTGAATTGAATGACGTATTTTCTCAGGCAGAAAAAGAAGCAGGTAAACTGCAGGACGAATACGTAAGTGTAGAACATCTATTGCTGGCAATTCTAAAAAAAAGCAAACTTCCCGCCACGATCAATAAATATGGATTATCCAAAGATAAGATCTTAAAAGTATTAAAAGAAATTCGCGGTAATCAGAAAGTTACTGACCAGGATCCGGAAGCCAAATACCAGGCTCTGGAAAAATATGCTCGTAATTTGACTCAATTAGCTCGTTTGGGGAAATTGGATCCCGTTATCGGCCGTGATGATGAGATCCGGCGCACAATCCAGACTCTTTCCAGACGTCGTAAGAATAATCCTGTTCTGATCGGTGAACCGGGAACCGGAAAAACTGCTATTGTAGAAGGTCTGGCACGTAGAGTTGTCGATCTGGATGTTCCTGAAAATCTGAAACACAAAGATATCGTGGAACTTGATATGGGCTCACTTCTGGCTGGAGCAAAATTCCGGGGAGAATTTGAAGAACGCCTGAAAGCTGTATTGAAAGAAGTGGAAAAAGCCGAGGGAAAGATCGTGCTTTTTATTGATGAAATCCACACAGTTGTCGGTGCTGGTGCTGCCGAAGGCGCAGTAGACGCTTCCAATATGCTTAAACCGGCTCTGGCACGAGGGACATTGCATTGTATTGGTGCAACTACGTTGGATGAATATCGTAAATACATTGAAAAGGATGCCGCTTTGGAACGCCGTTTTCAACCGGTTCTCATTGATGAGCCAAGTGTGGAAGATACAATTTCCATATTACGGGGTATCAAAGAAAAATATGAAGTGCATCACGGTGTGCAGATTACCGATCATGCCTTGATCTCAGCAGCAGTACTTTCCAATCGATACATATCGGATCGATTTCTGCCGGATAAGGCAATTGACCTGATGGACGAAGCCTGTGCCAGTCTGAGAATGGAAATCGATTCCATGCCGCAGGATCTGGAAATTGTAGAAAGAAAGCTGCGTCAATTGAAGATCGAGAAACTTTCTCTGAAACGTGAAAAAGATAAAGCTTCTAAAGAAAGAATAGAGCTGATCGCAGAAGAAATGGCTAATCTGCAAGAACAGCAAGCCAGCTTGCGAATGCGCTGGGAACATGAGAAGAATATGTTGAAACAGATAAGTGATCTTTCCGAGAAGATAGACCAGATCAAAGCTGATGCTGAAATAGCTGAACGACGCGGAGAATTGGATAAAGTCTCCCGTCTAAAATACGGTGAACTGGTTGAGAAACAGAAACAGCTGGATGAAATGAAAGCCAAAGTTCAGGAGATTCCCAAAGATGAGCAGCTACTCAAAGAGGTCGTTGATGAAGAAATGATCGCAGAAGTAGTAGGTAAATGGACAGGGATACCGGTGGCAAAACTAATGCAGAGTGAACTTGCAAAACTGGTAAAAATGGAAGATGTCCTTTCTAAAAGGGTAATCGGACAGAAAGAAGGAATAGTAGCGCTGGCAAATGCGATCCGCCGTTCCAGAAGCGGTCTGTCTGATGCTGAAAAACCGATAGGATCTTTCCTGTTTATGGGACCAACCGGTGTAGGAAAAACCGAGTTGGCCAAAACACTCGCAGATTTTTTATTCGATACAGACAGAGCAATTATCCGCATTGATATGAGCGAATTTATGGAAAAACATTCTGTGGCCAGAATGATCGGTGCACCCCCAGGATACGTTGGTTATGAAGAAGGTGGCTATCTTACAGAAGCTGTGCGCAGAAAACCATATTCGATCATTCTGCTGGATGAGATCGAAAAAGCTCATCACGATGTGTTTAATATCTTGTTGCAGATTCTGGATGATGGACGCCTTACTGATGGTAAAGGCAGAACCGTAGATTTTAAGAATACTGTTATCATAATGACTTCCAACGTCGCTTCCCAGTTTATTTATGAAATGGGAAACAAACCGGAAGATGAGATCAAAGCTAATTTGAAGGAAGCTTTACAGCAGTATTTCCGTCCGGAATTTCTCAATCGTCTGGATGACATCATCGTGTTCCATAGATTGGACAAAGAGCAGATCAGTCAGATCGTGAAACTGCAATTGGAAATCCTGAATAAACGTTTGAAAGATAAAAACATTGAACTGGAATTTACCGATGCAGCTCTGGACAAACTTACAGAAATGGGCTTCGATCCGCAATTTGGTGCCCGTCCGCTTAAGCGAGTGATCCAGAAAGAAATCGAAAACAGATTAGCTATCGAACTGCTGGAAGGAAATGTGTTACCGGGACAGAAGATCAAGATCGATGTGAAAGGTAATAATTTTAGGTTTAGTTAACCCTTCTGCAATCTTCCCTTAACAGGGCAGAACGTAGAAAAGCAAGAAGAAATTGTTTTATAGAGACGCGGAAAACTGCGTCTCTACTTCTATCATATCTTTCAATTATTCAATTAGTTTGATAATTCTTTTCAATAAACTCTAAAATTGATTTATCATCATATTCTACGTATTTGGGATTTCTACTAATTTCGTTCAAATAAAGTTGTTTGACTACATAGTAAACCCCCTTTATCAATGTTCTCAAATCATCACCTGTAATTTTTATTTCATCCCATATTCTATTTGGATCATCCAAATATTCTTTATCAATATGAGCTAAGTGCTTATTTCTAAGTTTTTTCAATTTTTTTTGTATATCATTGTAAAATTTCATTTTTATTTTATTTTGTTGTAAAAGAACTTGAATTTTTTGACGATCATGTTTTATTACATTTTGGAATGAAAAGCTTCTATTGTTATCTACAATAACCTTTACAAGATGGGATAAACAATTATCAAATAGAGCAAAATGACATTGTGCAATAAATTCATTTGGATAAACTGCAAGCCTATTAATCGAATCAGATAGATCATTGTATGCATTCAACGAATTATAAGCACAAATTATCTCATAGTAAATTCTAATTTATCCACTGTTATATTCATCATTTGATAAGTTTTTACTCATAGCATCTCCTTCGACTCCGCTCAGGATGACAATATTTTTTGTTCGATTTTGTTCGTTGTTAATTTATCCGCGATCAGCTTTTAATACTTCCAGAAAAGCTTCCTGCGGCACATTCACATTACCGATCTCTTTCATGCGTTTCTTGCCTGCTTTCTGTTTTTCTAATAGTTTTTTCTTACGGGTAATGTCACCGCCATAACATTTGGCAGTCACATTCTTGCGCATGGCAGTTATTGTGCTGCGAGCTAAAATCTTGGAGCCAATACTAGCTTGCAATGCGATTTTGAAAAGATGTTTGGGAATAACTTCCTTAAGTTTATCAGTTACGCTTTTCCCCCATTGATAAGCTTTATCGGCATGGCAGATAAACGACATGGCATCCACTTTATCT
>QMNP01000178.1 GCA_003647825.1 Candidatus Cloacimonadota bacterium | reverse complement strand
TGCTATTGCATCTCTTTTCTTTATGGTAGATATCAGCTTGAAACTCACACTGCTGGCAATTTTACCAATGCCGTTTTTATCGTTCATCATCATGTATTTTGGTAAAAAAATCCACACAAGATTCCGCCAGGTACAGAAGACATTTGCCACTATGTCTGGCATAGTACAAGAGAGCATCTCCGGAATTCGAGTTGTTAAAGCCTTCGTTCAGGAAGAAGCTGAGCTGGAAAAAATGTCGAAGTCAGCAAAAGATTATGTGGATGAGAATATTGGTCTGGTAAAGATCTTTGCTCTTTTCCATCCTGCTATGTTCCTGCTGATAAATATCTGTATGGGAATTGTGCTGATCTTTGGTGGTCAGTCAGCAATTCTGCATGATATTACCATGGGAGAATTTGTAGCTTTCTTCCAATATCTGGGTATGCTGGTTTGGCCAATGATAGCAATTGGCTGGATCGTGAATATGTTCCAACGTGGCACTGCTTCTTTAAAGAGATTGAATTCAATTTTTGGAGTTGAACCGGAAATCGTAGATAATAACATTGATCCTGATATCACTGAATTGGCTGGAAAAATCAGTTTCAAGAACTTAAAATTCAAATATAATGAAGAATCTCCTGATATCTTCAAAGATATTTCTTTTGAAATCGATGCAGGAAAGACATTAGCAATCGTCGGTAGAACCGGTTGTGGAAAAACTACAGTTATCGATTTGTTATCGCGAGTATATAATCCGCCTCCAAATTCGATTTATCTTGATGAACATGAGATTTACAAGGTTCCGCTCAATACACTTCGCTCCAATATGGTAATGGTTCCTCAGGAGATTTTCCTGTTTTCCGACACAGTAGCCAATAACATTAGTCTCGGTAAAAATGAAGCAACTAGAGAAGATATTGAAGAAGTTACAAAAAAAGCACAGGTTTACGATTCGATTGTAGAATTTGAAAATGGTTTTGATACAGTGATCGGAGAACGTGGAGTAACACTTTCCGGTGGGCAGAAGCAGCGTTTGGCCATAGCCAGAGCATTATTGACCGATCCAAAAATTCTTATCCTCGATGATGCACTTTCTGCCGTAGATACAAAAACAGAAAAAAGCATTTTAGATGACTTGATCAAGATGAGAAAAAATAAAACTACAATCATAATTTCTCATCGAATTTCCTCAATTCAGCATGCTGATAAAATCATTGTTTTAAATGACGGCAAGATCGAAGAAGAAGGTAACCACAAACAATTATTAATGAATAATGGAATCTATGCAGATATTTTTGAGAAACAGCAAATTGAAGAGAAGTTATCAGAATGAGTAAAATAGATAAAGGTTTAGTAGAAGATCAAATTCAAGGTAAAATTTACGACAAAGTTTTATTCTCCAGACTCATCAAATATTTGAAACCCTACAAACTTCTGGTAGCTATTTCCTTTGTCTTGCTTTTGCTCATCACAGGAACAAATCTGCTGAGCCCAGTGATAACCCAACGTGCTGTGGATAGGGTAATTCTTTCTAACAATAATCTGATAATTTTTGATAATGAAATTGATGCAGAAAAATTTTCTGAGACATATCCAAAAATCAAATTCAAAAATTACAATTTCAGGGAAAATTGCTACTTGATCTTTCCCAACAAAAAGATTAATTTTATTCCCAAACATAAAATAGAGGAATTGAAAGAAGCTGAGAAAATACTTCTAAAAATTGCTGTTGTAAACAATACGGAAGAAAATCGAAAGTTACTTTCCCAAGAAGATTATATCGAAATCTCCAACGAAGAAATTGTTGTATTAAATTCTACAATTTCAGAAATGAAAGAAGCTGGCAGGATCAGCAAAGAAAACATCAGGCTTTTGCGAAAAAAGGACTTTGATAAACTCACTGTTTACGGAATTTTGTTTTTTATAGTCATTACTTTGCAGCTTCTCTTTACTTACTTCCAGGTTTATTTTGTTAATATCGCAGCTCAAAAAGCAATGTACGACTTACGAAGAGACCTGTTTTATAAATTAGAAAGAATGCCGCTTTCTTTCTTCGATAAAAACCCGATCGGTCGCCTGGTAACTCGAGTTACTAACGATATTGGAACGTTGAATGAAATGTTGGGAAACGGTCTGATCCAGCTGATTCAGGAAATGTTCGTGCTTATCGGAATTATGGTTGCAATGCTGCTTTACGATTGGAAATTAGCACTTGTGTCTTTTGCGATTCTACCTATCACAATTTATATGTTCACGGTTTTTATAAATCGCAGCCGCAAACTTTACAGAGTTGTACGTAAAAAATTAGCTAATATCAATGCAACCCTTTCGGAAGATATATCCGGTTTCAAGATCATTCAGCTTTTTAATCAATACAAACGTAAAGTTGAAGAATTTAAAGTCATCAATGGCGAGTATTTCGAAGCATCCATGAAGATGATGAAACTGTTTGCCTTCTTCCGTCCGGCAATAAACTCCACACGCCGAATTGCTGTTGCTATTCTATTATGGTATGGTGGTGGACAGATCATTCAAGATAAAATTACACTAGGCGTATTCATGGTTTTTTTGTGGTTCCTGGATAGATTCTTTGAGCCCATTCATCATCTGAGCGAAAAATTTAATATAATGCAGGCTGCCATGAGCGGATCAGAACGAATTTTCGATTTAATGGATAAAGACATTGAAGATTACAGATTGGATAAATCTCTTGATATTTCGAATGATCTGAAAGGTGAAATAGAATTTAAAAATGTGTGGCTGCGATATAATGATAATGGTGATGTACTAAAAGATATTTCCTTTAAAGTTAAAGCTGGTGAAAAAGTTGCTTTAGTCGGCCATACAGGTTCTGGAAAAACTTCTATCATCAGTATTTTATCTGGACTATATCCATTCCAGAAAGGAGAGATACTGGTTGATGGAAAAGAGATAAATGAATATAATCTAAAAGAATTGCGTAGGAATATTGGAATTGTTCAACAAGATGTTTTCTTGTTTTCCGGTACGATCAAAGATAATATCGTACTCAGCGATGAGTCCATTTCGGATGAAGAAATGGAAAAAGTAGCTAAATTTGTTAATGTTCATAATTTCATTGATAGTCAACCTGGAAAATATTTGGAACCGGTAATGGAACGTGGAGCTACTTTCAGCGTTGGTCAACGCCAGCTCATCGCCTTCGCCAGAGTTCTGGCTTACGATCCTGCAATTTTTATACTGGATGAAGCAACTTCTAATATCGATACAGAAACAGAAATACTAATTCAAGATGCTCTTAAAAAACTGATGGAGAATAGAACATCGATCATTATTGCACACCGACTTTCCACAATTCAACATGTAGATAGAATAATTGTACTTCATAAAGGTGAGATTGTAGAAGAAGGAAATCACCAGGAACTACTGGCTAAAGAAGGACTTTATTACGATCTGTATCGACTACAGTATCAGTAATTTCTAACAGTAAAAGGGTGGCTCATAAACCACCCTTGCAAAAATTTATACTATTTTTTCTCGATCGGAATGTCCCTGAATGTCATGCGGAAATCATCGGATTGCTCCGTCCACACGCCCAGATCAAATTTAGAGATCGATGCTGCTCTTTTATTAATCTTCTTAAATATCATACTAGCTTTAGTTGGTATATCATTAACTAAAGTAATCTTCACATCACCACTGTTGGATTTATTGGCAAAATTGATCTTTTGAGGAAAGAACTCATTACCGGCATCATCAATTATTCTACTACGGCTGCGTCCCCAACCTAATAAAGTCACTTCACAATCATCACCAATATTTTCTATCATCATATTCAAAACAATTTGATCTTCATACATTTCGCAGGATGTAATTTCATAAACAATTTCAAAGCGTTCCAAAACAAGTTTTCCAGATTGGGCAGGCAACTTTTCCATTGGTTTCTTAACTGCTGCTTCCAGTACTTGAACTTCACCATCCTTGCCTAAAGTGTAGTTGAAGAAGCTATTTTGTTCATTAATCGTTATCTGTTCATTAATCGGTTTATAGCCTTCCTTTTCTATCTGCAGCTGGTAAGTTCCCGGTGCAGTTTTGAATCTGTTTTTTTGCCTTATTTTGTCGTTAAGAATAATTCTATCCGGTTCAGGTGTAACGTTCAAAGTAACTGTAACATCTGGGATTATTTCCAGCTTCACATAATATACTACTCCTTTCTTAAGGCCATCTGCCGGCACATCCACAGTAAGTGGTGTAAATTTAGGAGCAGTGAAAGTGATCTGTTTTTCTTTGTGAGTTACAAAGAAATAGTTTACTGTTGCTTCGAGTTTTTCTTTTTTGTAAACTTTCTGCTTCAAGCTCAGATCAACAGGAACGTCAGATTCTACTTTTAATGCAGTACAATAATCTCTATCCATGTCTTCTACAGAATTTCTTTCAGCATGGAAATCTGCTGGTAGCTTGCGAAATTCGATTAATTTGAATTCATTGGCAAACACACTTCCAACAACAAATAAAAGAACTATAATTAATATTTTCTTCATCTTTTCCTCCCGTACTTTACAATCAATTTTAATAACTGCTCTCCTGCATTCATTATATTCCTCCACT
>QMNP01000177.1 GCA_003647825.1 Candidatus Cloacimonadota bacterium | reverse complement strand
TTGAGTTTCTAAGAAATAATCTGAAATATGAAGTGGGAGTTTTTATAAAGATCGATTGTGGATATCACCGAACAGGGATTCTAGCAGAAAACATTGCAGATATTGATATGTTGATAGATGAAATCTCAGATGTAAAAAAACTGTGTTTCAAAGGATTTCTGACCCATTCCGGTCATACATATCAAACCAGCTCTGTAAAACAAATCTTGGCAATTCATGATGTTACAAAATTTAAAATGAATCTGTTGAAAGAACGTTATATTTCGCAATTTCCAGACATGATCATCTCCGTTGGTGATACACCATCCTGCAGTCTGGCAGAAGATTTTACAGAGATCGATGAGATCCGGCCCGGCAATTTTGTTTTCTATGACGTGATGCAATACAAACTCGGAGCATGCAAAACCGATCAGATTGCGGTAGCAGTGGCCTGTCCGATTGTTGCGAAAAGTAATAAAAGGAATGAAATTACTGTTTATGGCGGAGGTGTGCATCTATCCAAAGAATTCGTTTTGAATGACGATTGTACTAAGAATTACGGATTGGTTGTGAATCTAACAGAAAACGGTTGGTCTTCTCCAATTGAAAGACTTTATGTTTCATCACTTTCACAAGAACATGGTACGATCCAAGTTCAATCTGAAAATTTCGATCAATTCCAACTTGGAGATGTAATCGGAATCCTTCCCATCCATTCCTGCCTGACTGCCAATTTGATGGGAGAGTATTTAATCTTGAACGGAGAAAAATTGAAGTATTTGAAAATAAGATAGTCAGCATTTCAAAAGCCTATAGAAATGTTGGAATTCTCATCCCGAGGAGTCCATATTGATTTCCTCTTTCATACTGAAAATTTTCTTTCTTCTCAGATCGAGAACGATCAGCCAAAATATATGGTTCAATCGAGACGATTGAACCAGCATCTTAATAAATATTCGGTAATTTTCTGTGTTCAATTTATCAGTATTTATTCGTGTTCATCAGCTATTATTTTTTTCCCTTGTAACAAAATCACAACCAAATTTTCTAATTTTAGAATATAAAAAAGGAATAGTTTCAAAATCGAAATGGAAGATAAAAGAAAAGCTGTTATCCTGATGCTGGTTTCATCGCTGGCTTTTGCCTGTTCGGCAGCCGCCGTAAAATTGAGTGGAGACCTACCTGTTTTTGAGAAAGTTTTCTTCCGCAATATCCTGGCGGTATTTATTGCTTTCATTGCCATACGCAGACAAAAAGAAAGGATGTTTGGCCAGAAGAAAAACCAAAAATACCTTATGCTGCGTTCTGTTCTTGGTGTTATCGGAATGGCTCTCTACTTCTATGCAATCAGTAATCTCTACCTGGCAGATTCTGCCATGCTGCATAAACTCTTTCCTTTTTTTGTAACAATTTTTGCTGCAATTTTTCTCAAAGAAAAGATCTCTAAAATTCAAATTCCTGCTCTTATCATAGTCTTTCTGGCAGCTTTGCTTATCATCAAACCCCGCTTTGATTACTCGATATTTCCGGCATTGGCAGCTTTTGGTACTGCTGTTGTTTCTGGAGGTACATATACATTAGTTCGATTCCTGAGAGATCGTGAAAAACCGGCTACGATCATTTTCTATTTTTCGTTTGTTTCATTTGTTGTTCTATCACCGTTAGTTTTGCTGGATTATCAATCTCCCACACCCATTCAATGGTTTTATCTTTTAATGATCGGTGTTTTTGGTGCCATCGGTCAATTTACGCTAACTTATGCTTATCGCTACGGGAAGGCATCCGAAATTGCAATCTACAATTATTCCAATATTATTTTTGCGGGAATTATTGGATTTGCTCTCTGGCTGGAAGTGCCAGATCTGTTGAGTATTATCGGTGGATTGATCATAATTATTGCTTCTATTTACGTGTTTATTTTCAATTCCAAACAAAAACAATAGAGTTTTGAGACTCATTCGCAAAAGTAGCTTGACATTGAGACCCGATTTTCATTTTTGGTAGCAGAAGAATGTTTTAGAAGGAGTTCAAATGCAGGAACATGAAAAATTATTCAAAGATTTCCTGAAGGCTAAAGGTTTGAAATTAACTTTACCGCGACGAGTAATTTTAGATACGATCTTCACTTATCATCAACACTTCAATGTAGATGCTCTCTATGATGTTATTCGCAAAGATCACCAGAATGTTTCCCGTGCCACAATTTACCGAACCATGCCGCTATTAGTTGAATCAGGATTAATTAAGCAATCTCTTCGCTGTCAATCTAAAGATCATTACGAACACATTTATGGTCACAGCGATCATTTACATTTTCTCTGTATAAAATGTGGAAATATTATTGAAGTTGAAAGCAAGGAAATAGAAAAGACTTTAAAGAAATTAGCTGCAACAAAGAATTTTGATATCAGTGATTATAATCTCGGTGCAAAAGGTGTTTGCGAAAGTTGCCAGAAAAAAATATTATAAATTTCGTTTCAAATTACATTAAATGAAAAAAAATACTATAAACAATCTAACTATTGCTCTTGCAGGCAATCCCAACTGCGGCAAAACTACGCTATTTAATGCCCTTACAGGTGCGAAACAATATGTAGGTAATTGGCCAGGTGTAACTGTAGAACGAATGGAAGGAATCTTTTCTCATCAGAATACTAACGTTCAAATTATTGATCTGCCTGGAATTTATTCTTTTTCTGCTTACTCGCTTGATGAAAAAGTTTCCCGTGAATTCATCCTATTGGATAAACCAGATCTGGTAGTGAATATTATCGATGCTACCAATCTTGAAAGGAATCTATATCTCACCGCACAATTACTGGAAATGAAAATTCCGCTCGTAGTAGCTTTGAATATGATGGATGCAGCAGAGCAAAAGAAGATTCGCATCGAAGTGGAACATCTGGCTACTCATCTCGATTGCCCTGTAATTCCCATTGTTGCAGCCAAGAAGCAGGGAATAGATATTCTAAAAGATACGATTATAGATGCAGCATTAAAACATGAAATTTCCAAAACGAAAGTTCAATACGACTCTGTGGTCGAAGCAGCAATAACAAGAATTCAAGAAGATTCCGATCCTTTTGCCAGAAAGAATAATGTTGATAACCGTTGGTTAGCTATCAAATTGTTGGAAAAAGATGAACTTGCACAGAAAATGACAGGCGACAAGTTAGCAAAAGTTGTTGCTGCAGAACAAGAAAAAATAGAGAAACACACAAATATAGATGTGGAACTTGTAGTTGCAGATGGACGTTATGGTTTCATTCATGGTCTAAAGCATGATGTCGTTCATCGCGATCTGGAAGTTAATAAAAACATCTCTGATGTTATCGATACTTTTACTCTGAACCGATGGCTTAGTATTCCCATTTTCTTTTTTGTAATGTATCTTGTTTTCATGCTCACTATCAATGTGGGTACTCCATTTGTGGATTTTTTCGATCAGCTTATGGGAACTATTTTTGTCGATGGCTTAGGAAACTTGCTGCAATCCTGGCATTTTCCTGCCTGGCTCATCACGATTGTTGCCGGTGGGATCGGGGGAGGAATTCAGGCAGTTTCCACTTTTATTCCGCCCATTTTTTTCATGTTCCTTTCACTCTCATTTTTGGAAGACAGCGGATATATGAGCAGGGCTGCATTTGTAATGGATCGGTTTATGAGATTCATTGGATTGCCGGGAAAAGCTTTTATTCCCATGATAGTTGGCTTCGGCTGTAATGTTCCTGCCATAATGGCTACCCGAACGCTGGATAATCCAAAAGATCGTACACTATCCATTTTAATAAATCCATTTATGAGCTGTGGTGCACGACTTCCTGTTTATGCCTTTTTTGCTTCTGTCTTCTTTCCCAGGAACGGTGGAGCAGTGATCTTTGGAATTTATATGATCGGAATTATATTGGCAATTCTCTCCGGTCTGCTTTTTAAAAGGACACTCTTCAAAGGTGAAACATCAACCTTTGTAATGGAGCTTCCATCTTATCATATCCCCACTTTCAACGGCATAATGATGCATACCTGGCAACGCCTGAAAGGCTTTATTCTCCGTGCTGGAAAAGTTATTATTTTCGTAGTCGTGCTTCTCACCATCATAAACTCAGTTGGTATTGATGGCAGTTGGGGAAATAAAGATTCCAGTAATTCTATTCTCAGTTATCTGGGCAGGAAGGTAACACCTGCTTTTAATCCAATGGGAATATCCAACGATAACTGGCCGGCAACGGTTGGTTTGATAACCGGAATTTTTGCTAAGGAAACAGTGGTTGGCACCATCAATGCTCTTTATGAACAGGTTGGTGATAATAAAGAAACTGAAAATAAGTTTGAATTCAAGAGTGGAATTTTAGCAGCAATCAAAGCAATTCCTGCTGGATTTAAGGAACTGAAGAATTCAATTTTTAATCCTTTGGGAATTGGATCAGATGAAGATACCAGCCCGGATTTTGAAAGTAGCAATTACACAGAGATGAGAAACAGGTTCGGAAGCGGAAACAATGCTTTTGCTTACCTGTTATTTGTTCTGATCTACATGCCATGCGTAGCTGTGGTAGCTGTTATCAAAAAAGAAGCAGGAACTAAATGGGCGATCTTTTCTGTAGCTTA
>QMNP01000176.1 GCA_003647825.1 Candidatus Cloacimonadota bacterium | reverse complement strand
TTCCAAAACTCCTGTCATCTCGTTGTCTTCTCGTTCCAAAACTCCTGTTTGGGAACGAGATGATTAATATATAACACCCATTCGCAAGGTTTCATTCTTCAACCATTGCGAAGGTTTTAAATCATTATTTAGCGCTCTCATTTCAGGAGTGCTAATTTTATTTTGACAAAATAACAGATCAAATTATTTTATCTCCATAAATAAAAAAATTAAAATTTAGGAGTAAGAATATGGCAGAAAAAAAAGCAAATCCCGGAAAACTTTCGATCCACACAGAGAATATTTTCCCGATAATTAAGAAATGGCTCTATAGCGAGCACGATATTTTCCTGAGGGAACTCATATCCAACGCTATTGATGCGATGAGCAAGAGAAAAGCATTAAATCCTGAAATCGATGAAAAGGAATTAAAAGTTGAAGTAAAAATTAATAAGAAGAAGAAAACAATACAGATCATCGATGCCGGTATTGGTATGAACGCCACCGAAGTTAAAAAGTATATCAACCAGATCGCTTTCAGTGGGGCAGAGGACTTTGTAGAGAAGTTCAAAGACAAGCAGAACAGCATTATCGGTCATTTCGGTTTAGGATTTTATTCAAGTTTCATGGTAGCAGATAAGGTTACGATTGATACACTTTCTTACAAAGCAAATTCCAAACCGGTTTTCTGGGAGTGTGAAGGTGAAACAGAATACACTATGACAGAAGGCAAACGTAAAAAAGTAGGAACAACAGTTACAGTACATGTGAACAAAGAAAGTGAACAGTATCTGGAAGAAAGCAAGCTGAAAGAATTGATTGAGAAATACAGCAATTTTATGCCCTACCCGATCAAACTTGGTAAAGAAGTTGTAAATCAGAAGGAAGCTCTCTGGCTTCGCAAACCAAAAGATGTTACTGAAGAAGAGTACAAAGAATTTTATAAGAGCCTTTTTCATGATTGGCAGGATCCGCTTTTCTGGATTCACCTGAATGTAGATTTTCCCTTTAATTTGAAAGGAATTCTCTATTTCCCAAAGATCAAGAATCAATTAGAAGTGAATACAGGAAAAGTGAAACTTTTCTGTAATAACGTTTTTGTAGCAGATGATCTTAAAGGAATCATTCCGGAATTTCTGTTGCTTCTTAAAGGTGGTATTGATATTCCTGATATCCCGCTTAATGTTTCCCGTTCCTTCCTGCAACAGGATCAGCAAGTTACAAAGATCTCTCAATTTATTATTAAAAAAGTTGGAGACAGCTTAAAGAGCATCTTCAAAGAAGACCGTAAGAAATATGAAGAACTCTGGGAAGACATAAACCAGTTCATTAAATATGGAATGCTTACAGACGAGAAATTCGCAGATAGCATGCGTGAGTTTGTGATCTTCAAAACTACTCAGGGAGATTATGTTACTATCCAGGAATATCGCGATAGAAATAAAAGCGATGATAAACCACAGAAGATCTTTTATGCCGGCAGTGAGGACACACAGATTACCTATCTGAATATGATGAAAGAACAGGGAATAGAAGTTATTTATTCAAACTCTGTATTAGATAACCATCTCTATCAAAATCTGGAGATGAAAAATAGTGAAATCACTTTTGTGCGTATAGATTCTGAGATCAATGATACTCTGGTGGAAAAAGATAAAGCAGAAGTTGTTGATGCTAATAATCGCACAATTTCAGAAAAAGTAATTGAGATCTTCAATAAAACTTTGAATGATAAGATAGAAGCAGGCTTCAATAAAGATGATTACGCTAAATTCATCAAAGCTCATCCTGAAGCAATAAATATTTTAGCTCCTTACATTCGAACTAAAGATGATTTTACTCATATTAAACCTTATGATATTCCCACTGAAGTTCGAAAAAAAATTGGTGAAGAAGCTTTCAAAGAGATCATGGATAAAGTTTATCTGGAAATCACAACAGAGATCAAGTATTTGAAAGCTAAAGAAATTCCAGCCATGATCGTTTTCAATGAATTCATGCGCCGATACCAGGAAATGAATCAGCTGCAAAGTCCTGGTGGTGATATGGATATGCTCAAGAATCACAACCTTATCGTGAATCCTGACAATGATACTATCAAGAAGATCGTGGAATTCTACGATAATAACGAGATCGAAAAAGCAGAATTACTGGTGAATTACATCCACGAACTGGCAATGCTGGAGCAGAAACGCTTTAGTGGAAAAGAACTTCAATCGTTCTTAGAAAAAGCTAATAAAGTATTGGGAATGATAGGATAAAGGTTAATCGCAAAGTTCGCTAAGACGCAAAGAAAAGCGTTTCTGGATTTGACTTAAGAATCAGGGATTCTCTCAGGTTAGCTATTCCTGAGACTTAAGCTATGAACAGATAACAAATAAATTAAAAAAACCTGCCAGATTTTGAAAATCGGGCAGGTTTTTTCAGTTTGTTATTCCCAATAACGATATGGAATCTAGATTTCACGGATTAAATATCATACCTCATTTTACTGTAGTGATAGCCCATCGGGCTGTATTTTCAGGTCGACCAATGATCGACCACTACTTTAATCACCAGCAATTGTAGTGATAGCCTATCGGGCTGTCTTTTCAGGTTGACAAATGACCAGCCACTACTTTAATCACCAGCAATCGTAGTGATAGCCCATCGGGCTGTCTTTTCAGGTCGATCAATGACCAGCCACTACCTTATCACCCACAATCGTAGTGATATCCCATCGGGCTGTCTTTTCAGGTCGATCAATGACCAGCCACTACTTTAATCACAAGCAATCGTAGTGATAGCCCATCGGGCTGTCTTTTCAGGTCTACCAATGATCGACCACTACAAATAGGAAAATATTTTTTTCAGACCGTTGCGAAGGTTCTCGTTTCACATGAACATTCGCAAGGTTTTTATCCGTGTTCATCAGTGTTAATCCGTGATCTGAGCTTCACCTTTAATCTTGGTAAACTTGATCACACCTTCTATAATAATTCCCAGCACGATCAGAATAACTATAGTATTCACAATTATTAATAACCAGTTTTTGGCATCGATAAATTGGAATTCATTCAAGAATGCTGCCCACACTGTCATCACAGACATAAAAACTGCTGGAATTCCGGAGATCAACCATTTGTATTTACCTTTTTGCTTTAAGTAGATTGTTATCAAAATAAGGGCCAGTGCAGCTAATGTTTGATTAACAGCACCGAATAGAGGCCAAAGTGTGAGAGCTCCTTTACCATCTGCACCCGATGCAAATGCTAACATAGCAGCTGTGATAACAGCGAAGGAAGTTGCTGAAAACCGGTTTTTGAGCGGTTTAAAATTAATGTCGTCTGCTAGTTCCATCACCACATAGCGCTGAATACGAGTAGCAGAATCTAAAGTTGTTCCGGCAAAAGATGCAACAAAAACTCCCATCACTGCTACTGCCCATTTAAAGGGGATTCCTATTCGAGTAATGATATTAGCAGAACCAATGATGAAAGCGTTCAATTTTGAACCTAATCCTGCCGCAGCAGACCAGGATGCATAGTGCGTATTCCAGGCTTTGAATCCGGTTAGCACTTCACCGCCTTTTTCATAACCCAATCCGATTCCGGCGGCCACAGCCACAACTACTAAAGTAGCCAAAGCTCCTTCAAATAACATAGATCCATATCCTACGAAAAGAGAATCGTTTTCGTTCATTACCTGTTTGGAAGATGTTCCAGAAGAAACAAGTGAATGAAAACCGGAAATAGCACCACAGGCAATGGTTATAAATAAAAATGGCCATATTGCAGGTGCTCCGGGTGGAGACTGCTGAATTGCAGGTGCGACTATTTTTAAGCTACCAGTAAAAGATGTAACAATTATACCGATAACTAATAAAGCCATTGCAATTACCAATTCGTGAGAGTTTATATAATCGCGAGGTTGTAATAGAGTAGTAACCGGAAGCACGGATGCAATAAAAGCATAGATCAGGAGAATGATCGCCCAGACACCGGTTGCAGGCATTGCACCAATCCCGGGAATTGTAACCGGAATAGAAACTCCTATTACTACGGTTACATACATTGCAATTACCGCAATGATCGACCATAATAGATGATTAGCATTCTTTTTATATATCATATATCCTAACAGGATCGCAATGGGAATTTCCATCCAGACCGGAAAAACGGAAATTGGGAACATGCTGAAAATGATCGCAATTACAAGCGCAAATACGGCAATTACGATCCACAATTCGAAGAATACAATAGTAAAAAAGAGAAAACGAGAGCGTGAACTCATATATTTAGAGGTAATTTCTGATATGGATTTTCCCTGATTTCGCATAGAAATGATCAGTGAACCAAAATCGTGAACAGCTCCCATAAAGATGCTTCCCAGGAAGATCCACAGCATAGCTGGCAGCCAACCCCAGATGATGGCTATAGCAGGACCCACAATGGGTCCAGTTCCAGCGATCGATGTATAATGATGACCAAAAATTATGTGCTTTTTAGTTGGAACGTAATCTACTCCATCTTCAAACTCTTTGGATGGAACGGCATTAGCTGGATTGATATTAAAAATTCGCTTTGCCAGATATTTACCATATAATCGATACATGATTATATAACCGCCAAATGTGATAATGCAT
>QMNP01000175.1 GCA_003647825.1 Candidatus Cloacimonadota bacterium | reverse complement strand
CTGGCGACCAAAAATGGGGATAAAGTGAATAACTGTAGCTACCAGGAAAGAAATTTCGTAAGGAAACTTCCAGGCACGGAAAGCCAGCAGGTAATCGTAATAGGGAATATCAAACAGCATTCCTGCTACCAGCACGATAAGCAGTAAACGCAACGAGGAGCTTACGCCATATTGCAGTCCCACCTGGCTGATTTGCAGAAATTTCCATTGCCAAATCACTTCACCACCGGTGCGAAATAAAATCTGGAAGATCATCAGGGTAAAAATAATGCGAGAGAGAAGTTTTACCCGATGATATACCCGCTCTATTTTGTGTTTAGAGGGATTGATGATCAGGTTCAAGAGTACAGCCAGCAAGATCAGAACTGCTTGAATGGCAATGGTGTTGTAGATCACACTCACTGAGGTGATGGCAATAACCATTACTAAAATTGTGCGTAGGTTAAGTTTCAATAATCCTCACAAATACCTTTTTTCTCTACTTGAGGGGAGATGTCCAGCTTCTGCTGGACAGAGGGGTAATTCTCATTTCGCATTACCTCACCGAAAATCGAGATTCTTCCTGAGAATACCCAAAGAAGAATTCCTCAGAAAGACGATTTTTTTACAATCTCCAATCAACAATCTCCAATCTCCAATCAACAATCAACAAACAACAATCAACAACCATTGCGAAGGTTCTTCGACCATTCGCAAGGTTTAAAATTCCGCTTCTACACTGACTACAAAGTTAAATCCCTCGCCAGGATAGCCGTAGCGTTCCTGGTAATCTTTATCAAAAATATTTTCCAATCCAAACATGAATTTATAATTTTTCCAGCTTTTATTCCAGTACACACTGTGCAGCCAGTAGGGAGGTAGAATTATCTGCAAATTGTCTTCCTGAAAATTTCGAATATCCTTCCAGGCTGCTTTATAATGCATTTTAATATCCCACGGTAAAGTATATTTTTCACTGATCGAAACAGAATTCTGCGGAATGCCCAGCAGACTGAAGTTTTCTTCGTTGGAATATTCGATATAAGAAAAAGAAACTTGATGTTCTGTGATGAAGTGCAGTTTCCCTTCGAGTTCGAGTCCATAGGAATCAACGTTACCCACGTTCTTGTACTGATCATTCTGCTTCTCGATAAGTCCATTCACCTGGTTATAGAAAAAGGCTGGAGAAAATGACCCATAAATCGTGTTGAAATTGTAGGGAATCTCCAGAGCCAGTTCCATTTTCTGCGCTTTCTGCTCAGTAAGATCTTCATTGCCGCTGCTGTTACTAAAGAGTTCGTGCAGGTTGGGGTATTTGGTGTTGGAAGAGTAGGCCAGTGATGCCTTAAAACCTTTTTTCCAGTAAATTCCGGCAGAAGGTTCCAGGTGATGGATCCACTTTTTTCTATCTTTTTGCCGGAACCATGAAATTCCCGATCCAGTCGAAATTGTGAAACTCCCCAATAAATATTCAGTTTGAATAAAGCCATTGTGCATCAGTTGATTATTAGAAGTCCAATCTGGATAACTGCCGTTGTCTTTGCGATTATAAACCTGTTTTTCAAAACGGTAACCCGCTATAGATTTCAGATTTCTGGAGATCTGCCACTCATATTTATTATTCACGCCAAATATCCAGCTTTCCAAATAAGAAGGCCAGGTGGAAAACATTTCACCGGTTACGGTGTTATACTCTGCATAAGTGTCGTCATACTGATCGTAATAAACATTTACGTCACTGGTTATAAAATCTGATAATTGGAAGAAACCCACAGCAGAAAGTTGAAACCGTTCCCAATCAAGAAACTTGCGAAGCTGATTTTCGTAGATGCTGGCGGGAATTTCTTTATCATCCATAAAAGTGTAGCCGATCTGGATACCGATGGAATGAAAATCGAAGAGAGTAAAATTGAATTTACTTTGAAAATCCCATTGATTTCGCAGAGTATTATTGCGAACAGCACCATTTTCATAAGTTGTTGCTTGAAAGTCTTTTGAAAGCATGAAGCCATCTGTGTGATTGTGAGATGCATAAAGCCAATAATCCCAAATCCCAAAATCATGTGATGAGGAAAGATAGGTTTTATTTGTATTATTGCGTCGGAATAAAGCACCGGCTTTGAACCAGGAATCATTGACGGGAGAACGGGTAATGATATTGATAACTCCACCCATGGTATCAGAACCGTAAAGCGAAGAAACCGGACCTTTTATAATTTGAATTTCTTTGATCTCCGAAACAGGAATTGTATTCAGATCAACGTTACCGAAATAACCCCCGCCCAGTGGCCTGCCGTCCAGCATGAACTTGATCTCGTCATTGGCAAAACCGCGAATGCTCACTTCCGTGCCGCTTTTACCTCCAGTAGAAAGATCAAGCCCTGATACATCTTCCAAGGTTTCAGAAATATTAACTTCCGGCATTGAAATCTGTGGATTGAACTCTTTAACTTCTATTGAGCCGATTGCTTCCTGAGGTTTTTCGGCAATTACTCTTATACCTTCTAAAACGTAACGACGTGTTTTAAGTGTATCGGGAGTTTCGGTCTCTGATGCAATTAGCTGGTAGGAAAAGAATAGTATAATTATCAATAAAAAATCCCGAACTCGTGTCATTTTGGGCTTTGTCGTAGGACGAGGAATTTTAAAGATATCATTGTAGTGATAGCGCATTGCGCTGTCCATTATTAGGCCGACCGATGATCGGCCACTACGATAAGATTCCAGTTCAAGTTTGGAATAACAGTTACTTTTTTTCATATATTTTCTCAATTTTGGTTGGAGCTTGGCATAGGAAATATTGCGCTGTCCATTATTAGACCGACCAATGATCGGCCACTACAATAAGATTCCCGTTCAAGTTGGGAATAACAGTTACTTTTTTTCATATATTTTCTCAATCTTGGTTGGAGCTTGGCATGGGAAACATTGCGCTGTCCATTATTAGGCCGACCAATGATCGGCCACTACTTATTTTCATCGTTATGAGTTCTAAAAAATTTGAAAGATTCTTCGTCGAATGCCTTTGATTGTTATTCTCAGAGAGACAATGTTGTGCGAGTCTTTCTGAGGAATTATTCCTGTCTTTTTTGCGAAGAATCTCGAGTGCTGTAATTATATTATACTTCATTAATTGTCTCATTTTCTATTTTCAGAATTCTATCGGAAATTGTCTGGAATTGCTCGATTTTATGCGTAATGATCAATGCACCAATGCCATTTTGCTTTCTTCGTTCAATAATTGAAAATAGTTTATCTACTATCTCCTGATGCAGTCCGGAGGTTGGTTCATCCAATATCCAATATTTTCTGGGAGAAAGCAGCAATGCCGCTATCGCCGATCTTTTTATCTGTCCACCGCTCATTTCCCAAAATGGTGTATATAATAATTCACCGATCATCAATTCTGCCAAAACATCTTCACGTTCGTGTTTATATTGTTCATTCAAATTTCGGCTGAATTGATTTTGCCAGATTGCCAGATCTTCGTTGGGTGTGGCAGCAACTGTATTGGCGACGGGTTCCTGTTTAAGATAGATCAATTTCTGTGAGATCTCTTTTGCAGATAAATTAGATAGAGGTTCGTAATTTATTAATATTTTACCGGAGTATTTTGTTTCCAATCCGCTAAGTAATCGGCAGAAGGTGGTTTTGCCGGAACCATTTGCTCCCTGCAGAATTGTGATCTGGTTTGCCCGGATTTCCAGATTCAAATTGGAAAACAGCGGCTCATAGTACCCGAAGTTAAGATCAATTAATTTAATCACTTTCTAAATCCAACATTTATTTTTATTGTCTTTGCGAAGTTTCTGCGAAGAAATTCTATTAAAGCAATCTTTCCTCTTAAAGAAATTGAGATTGTTTCGTTTGTACCAGCAGGTTGCTGATCTTGCAATGACAAATAGCATTGTTCTCATATTTTACCATCTATTGGATTAGAGCTTAATTTGATTACAGTATCTGCAATATCTGCAAAATCTCCTGCATGATCTGTGAGGAAAATTATTTTACCTTTCGCAGCCAGGTTTCTCAGGATTTTTTTAATATTGGTAATGTAATCATTAGAAAGCCCGGCACTTAGTTCATCCAGCAGAAAAACCTGTGGATCGAGTGTGAGAATTGAAGCAAATATAACAAGTTTCTTTTGTCCGAATGACAGATTATGAGTCTCTTTGTTTCTTAGTTTTTCTATTTGTAATACTTTTAGAATTTTATCAATTCTTTCCTGTATCTCCTCAGGTTCGATTTGTAGATTTTCCGGTCCGAAAGCTAATTCCTGTTCTACGGTAGGGAAGAAGAGCTGGTTATCCGGCTCCTGCATCAGCAGGCTGAGGAGAGGTGCTGTTTGCGGTAATGTGAGTGTTGAGAGATCTGTTTTGTTAAAAGTAATTTTTCCAGAAAAATTTCCTTTAATCATTTTAGGAATAACTCCACAGATTATGTTTAAAAGCGTTGTTTTTCCACTGCCGCTGTCACCATTAATTGCAATGATCTTTCCTTTATCTGTTTCCAAATAGAAATCCTGAAAAAGCCAGTCAGTTTCACTATTATAGCGGAAAGAGAGATCTTTGACCTGTAACATTTTATTTATGTATCTCGATTGAAATGAGGTATTTCATCCAGCGTTGTCCAAATTCATCAGTAGAAAT
>QMNP01000174.1 GCA_003647825.1 Candidatus Cloacimonadota bacterium | reverse complement strand
AATATAAGATGAATACAAATGGGAATCATCATCAGCAAAAATATAGAAGAGTTTATCCCGATAATTATCCCAATAAAATTGATCTTCAGCTTCCTGTTTAGTCCAATAGAATGAATACTTCAAAATTTGTTCTGCCTGGAGGTTTACAGCAACATATCCATTATTTTCCTGTAAGAGAGCCACAATTTCATCTGGAAAAGCAATAATCCGCGGATATGAATTTGGAACAATGGTTTTATTTTCGAGATAAGCTGGGAAACCAGATTTCATTGTTCCATCCAATCCTATTGCAAAAACTCTGTCTTCAGCACCAAAGATCAGTGAGATTCCAGCAAAATCTCCCAAAGCAAGTTGGCTTGGTGGAAGATCCGTATAGGGTGAAAGTCGGAAGATCTCCTCAGCTTCACCGTTTTGTATTCTAAAAATATCTCCAGTTCTGGTCTGCACAAATGTAGCATTTCTGGTTGGATCCTGCATATCTACATAATTAACAGGAGTACAAATTGGATCATAATCCGGTAGATCAATTTCCTGGATCAAAGCGCCATCCAGCATGAAGTCTGGAATCAAGATTATTTTTTCTGTTGTGGAAGCTACGATTCTTGAACCATCGAAAGTGATCTTGGCATTTGCAAATAGATATGATAGAGAATCTGTTCCATTATAATACATATTGAGTTCAGTTTGAGTTGGAACTACTAAAGTTGGGAACTCCCAGGATTCAATCATCAATGGAATATCGGAAAGGTTTTGGGAGTAATTAACCTGATAGATTGCATCTGGTGAGAAATTATCGATTGTATTTCCTGCGATGAACTGAAATACATCATCTCCATCAAGGTCCGGATCAATTGGAAAAATTGGAAACTCCGGTATAAAATCTACACTTTGAGTAACATTAAGATTATTTTCCCAGTTCTCACCGATCAAAGAAAAATATTGTACATTATTATCTGCTATTAGAGGAAAAATGGAGTAACTTGGATAACCTTCAGTATTACCGATATATCCAATAGCAGAAATGGAATCATATTCAGCTATCTTCTCGGTTACATCAAAAGTTTGTATTCCAAAACGAAATGACATTATGCGTTCTTCGTTTAATTCGATTGAGTAGCTGCTTATATCGTACAAAGAATAAATGGATGGATCCCCATTATTAGATGTTAATTCTGGTTTTGAGGTGGAAGATAATTCATCACTGGCTATAGAACCAATAAATTCAAGCTCCCCGTTGGAATTTAAGATATAATCATCATCCCAGCCCAGGAAATCACCAAACTCATCAAGTAAAGGACTGTATTTAAAGAACGGTTCGTAGGCTGTTCCCTGCCAATACATGGAATACTGGTTTCCGATGTCGTCAATATTATCAGCTTCGATTATCTTTACCGCACGTCGGGAGTGGAGTGTGTTAACGGTGTTGTTACTGTAATTGTCGTTCTCTTCCAGAAGAGCATTATCAATGTGCCAAACAACCAGACCTCCGCCATAAGAAAGTGTGCGAGGTTCAATTAATTCCTCATTATAATAATCCCATCCTGGAAGTAACCAGTCATATTCGTAATTTGGATTTGGATCGTTGGGATCGGTAGAGCTGGGTGCTAAAATTACACGATAATCATCTGACCAGATTGGGATGCTGCCACCATCTCCATCAGGATCAGATTGCCTGTTCTCAACAAGCAGATATTCTGTGTCATTTAAAGGGATTTTCACAAAATATGCTGTGGAATCATTCATTGCATTTGCATCAAACATCTTTTCTACAGGAAGTATATTAATCCTTTTACTCAGATCAAATTCTGAAATATCTTTCAGAATCCCTCTGGCTCTGAAGTTGTCTTCAAATGCCAACATGCGTGACCAGGCACCTGGAAGTGCCGGATAAACACCTTCTATACTAAAAAGGCTGTCTACACCCCAAGCAAAATTAACTGCACCAGATCCACCGCTGTCCATGATGTCATAGTAGCCAACTTGAGGAGTATTATTATAAACATTGTATAGATCGGCAAAACCAATGGAGTGTCCAAATTCATGAACCATCACACCATTGATCACTCCGTAATTAGTAAAGATGAAACCTTCTCCGTTAGGAATTTCATCTACATCCTGAGTTATCATTTCCGGAACGTTGCAGGCATGATCAATTATAATGTCGTCATCTACCGTAACTTCTTTTCCTGTTCCCACTTGAATAAAAAAAGATGGAATATCGGCAGGGGAGTCTCCATTGAAATCGTGTTGTGTATCTGCTCCGGCATGAATAAACATAAAATGGCCATATTGGCTGAAATCTAATGTTGAATCTTCATCTGCTTTGGTAAAAGCATCAAAAAAATATTCCTCGAAACGTGTGATCATCAATTCCTGCGATGCTCCGGGAGGATTGTAATAAGCCATTTCATGTGGAAGAGTATATGCTTCGAAATTACCTGGTGTAGTTTGTGGATAAACGTCTATATCCAACAGGAATGATCCGTAACTTACAGCATCATAATAATAATAAAGCACTTCAGATTGACTTACAAAATAATCGTAATCGTGAGGTGGTTTACCCAAAGGCATATTATAGCCTGTAGGATCTTGAATAAATTTTCCATTTCCTGTAGTTTGAGGGTCGCTGTCTTCCTGGAAATCAATTAACAGGATCAGCAATTTATTTGCATCTCTGCTGGTTTGATCCAGATATCCAGTTCCGGAAAGCAATCTCTCAATCGGATGATTTCTTAACTCAGATGGTTTTTGAATTCTGGTTTTTTCCAGACGCATTTTACGTGCAAATGACAAATCAGGATAAATAATCCCAATCACTATCAATATTGATAGAAGAATTCTTTTCATGTGCGGCTCTGCTTTAGAATTCTAGTTTTATGGCGAGAGTCTGGTTATAGTCCTGTAGATCGCCACCTGGTTGGAAGGCGTAATCGACACTAATAAGATATTGTTTGTTCAAGGTATAATGTACACCCATTCCAAATGACATTCCAGTGATTTCACCTTCTCGGTCGGCAAAATAACCGGTTCTCAGCGAAAGAAGATCCAAGTAAACATATTCCATCCCAATACCCCAGATTATCTCACGGATCTCAATGGAATTAGTGAAGTTCTGAATTGAAGCAAAATCGTCGATCTTCTCACCATTTTCGTCTGTTTTCCTGTTAAAGTCATCTGTCCAGGCAGTAAAAATTCGCTGGTAAATCGGGTCTCCATTGGCCAGAAGTTTATTCATGTCTGCATTAATTGTAAGTTTATTCCATTTCGATTCCAAGGCACGGTAGGAGAATCCCATTCGCCAGTTCATAGGAAGCGGATCTGATTGAGATTCATTGATATAAGTAATATTTGGCCCTACATTTTGCAGGTTCAATCCGAAATCAAGCTTATCTACTGCAATGCTGTAATCTGAATATCCAATACCGCTAAATCCGCCTAGATCTGCAATTCCATTATATAGATAAAGCATCCCATTATAGGGAGATACAAGGATCTGACCAAAGTCTACGCCTTTATGCTTCACACCAAAATCGAAAGCATACGATATTCCCTGTCCACTTACATCTTGTTCTGTATTTGCCTGCCCTTGCGGTGCCAGGTCGCTATAGATAAATTTAAATGCAATTCCAAGTCCTGTTTTCGGGCTTGTCTGATAACCATAGACAACTGATGCAGAAATGTCATAACTGCTGAAAGTTCCATCGGGTTGGTTCAGTTCATTCGTTCTGTCTTGTTTTCCATAAGACATAAAAGTGGCATTGAAACCCAGGTTTCCAATATCTTCATAATATTGGTTTCCGGTTGCGTGAAAATAGTAAATATCGTTGAATACTTCACCCAGCCAGTTTGAATAATGTGTGGCAAATTGAGTTTTCCTGTTAAATGCTAAAGCCCCAGGGTTCCAATAAGCTGCGAAAGCATCATCTGCTTGTGCAACATATGCTTGTCCCATTGAACCTGCACGTGATCCCGGTTCAATAAGGAGATATATAACTGCAGCTTCAGATATAGCATTTATAGTTACAGGAATTAATATAACTATCGTGAGGGCTATTAATATAAATTTAGTTCTCATTTTTCCTCCAGTAATACAATATAACAACAATAGAAAATTAGCAATAAGTTATGTTGCTCGAACAATTATTTATAATCCCTCCAAAAGATTAAATATGGTGCCGAAGGCCGGACTCGAACCGGCATGAGCAAAAGCCCGGAGGATTTTGAGTCCACTGCGTCTACCAATTTCACCACTTCGGCACTGGCACGTATAAAAAAAATGGCTCTATCTGGTGTCAAGCCTTTTTTCGCACATTATTAACATCTAATATCACACATAAAACACCATTACCAATGCCTTCTTCTAAACATATCTATGCATAATTTGAGCCAAATAGCAATAATGAGAAAAAAAAAGAGCAGGCGAATATCCTGCTCTTTTATCTAGTGTGTTCGTATTGATCTAATACATTCCCGGCATTCCACCACCACCACCTGGCATTGGAGGCATGGCTGGAGTTTCTTCTGGAATATCTGTTACGATGCATTCTGTAGTAAGGAATAATCCTGAGATGCTGGCAGCATTTTGCAGAGCACTGCGAACAACTTTGGCAGGATCTATGATACCATTTTT
>QMNP01000173.1 GCA_003647825.1 Candidatus Cloacimonadota bacterium | reverse complement strand
GAAGAAAATTTATTGATTTCTGATAACCAATACGAAACTGAATTTGTTCTTCCAAGTGAAATTCAAACAGGTGAAGAAGCCAGAATGATCAGCTATTGCTTTGGAGATGAAGGTGACTTTGTTCAGTATCTCTATCCAATAACAATTTCTGATGGAACATCATCACCAGATATGCCAGTTTCACCAACAGAATTATCAGCTTTCAATTATCCCAACCCTTTCAATCCAACGACGACAATCAGTTATTCTTTACCAACAGATTCAAATGTAAATATATCGATTTATAATATGAAAGGGCAATTAGTAAAACAGCTTCTTAACGAATCCCGAACTGCGGGAACACATTCGGTTTTTTGGGATGGAAAAAATAATAGCGGATCTTATACAGGCAGTGGAGTATATTTATATCAAGTGGCAACAGATATAAAGTCAATTTCACGGAAAATGATATTATTAAAATAATTTTGATTCTCCATCCTTCGATTAACTCAGGATGGTGTCCGGTACCGGACGGATGACATCATAAAAACATAAAAGCCTCGAATTTCTTCGGGGCTTTTTGTTTGAATCTATCAAACCGTTGCGAAGGTCAAGTTATGCAAGAAGTTCTAAAACCGTTCGCAAGGTTAATTTTAAAATGTAGTTCCGAACTGGAAGTGTGGTTCCCATTTTTTTGTTTCAAAGTTATGGGCGTAATCAAAGCCAATTAAACCAAAAGGACTTCGCACACGAACTCCAACTCCAGCTCCGCTTTTCATTTCCCAGAAGTTGAAATCTTCTAATCTATTGAAGCAGTTTCCGGTATCAAAGAAAAGTAATCCAATTATCTGATCTCCGGCAATGGGAGCACCCAATTCATTTGAGAAAAGGATTTCACGCAAACCACCATCAATCGGTCCTACACTGCGATCGGCATAACCACGAATACCATCAGGGCCAGTTCCACCCAGATAAAATCTTTCATCTGGAGGAGCTACTTCGCTATCAAATCCTGTTACATAGCCAAATCGCCATTTGGTGCGTAAGGCTAATTTCCAAACTGCTTTTGTAAACCAGCTAACCTGCGCAATTTGTTTGAAATAATTGAAATCACCTTGCAGAGGGCCGCCAGCTAATTCGGAATAAAGAGTGAAGTTAGATCCGGAAGTTGGGAAGAAAACATTATCTCGGCTATCTCGAGAAAGAGTAACAGAAACAGCACTGGTATTTCGCCAGCCTGCTTCATCAAGATCGATCAAAGCTTGAGAAGCATTATCTTCTTCACCACCTAATATTTCATATTTTTTGGAATAGAAAGAATAACCGGTTACAATTTGTGCATAATTGAGGAAACTGATCGGACGACCCAATTTTACAGAACCTCCAGATGTACGCACTTCATAAGTATCCCATTCTTTTGTTGTAAGATATATATCAAAACCTACTAATGTGTTAGAATCACGGTAATATGGATTTGTAAAATTGAAACTGAAATTCTGTGTTTTTCCACCGAATTCCCATTTCATACCAGCCTGCCAGGAATTTCCTAACAGGTTATTATGACTTACAGCAAGTTGTCCAACCAGGCCATCCTGGCTGTTTAAAGCAACTCCGCCATTAGCAGTTCCAGATACTTTATCATTTAAATTAATTGTTAGATCTACATCACCATTCTGGTTGATGATCTCGGGATTATCCAAAAACATATCTGGCTCGAAGAATCCCATGTTATATATATTCTGCTGGGAGCGCATAACTTTAGATTGCTTAAAATAATCACCTGGAGCAAGTACTAATTGCCTTCTGATTATCTTCTCTTTTGTTTTACGATTTCCTTTAATATGAATCTTCCTAACTTTTGCCCGTGTATTTTCCTGAATGCTGAGTAGAATATTTATTTTATTATCAGTTTTTTCCAGTTCATGATTAAAATTCGAATAAATATAGCCTTCCTCATAATACATGGAAGCTACATTTCCCAGGTCTTTATTGAATTTTTCTAAATTAAAAATATCATTGTCCTTAAATTTAAAGTTCCCAATGATCAAATCATCAGTAAATCGTTTATTTCCGTCCACAAATACTTTTCCAAAGAAATATTCATTACCTTCATAAAGATAGATATCGATATAGAATTTGTCGTCTGTAAGTTTTTTCTCCCAAGATACTACTCTGGCATCAATAAATCCTTTTTTATTATAATAGGATACGATCCTTTCCAGATCTTCTTCGAATTTCTCGTCATCAAATTTTCCAGATCTCAGCAAGCTTGCTTTTTTTGTTTTCATTTTGCCCAGCAATTTCTTAGTACGCATCAATTTATTGCCATGTAACCGGATTTTCTTTATGGCTACTTTTTTCCCTTCTGCCACTGCAATAATAATATCAACTTTGTTTTCATCGTTGGTCTCTACAGTAAAATTTGTAACAACCTGATGATATCCCTTCTTTTTGTATTCATCTGATATTGTTTTTTCTACTTCTTTCTGCAAAAATGGAGACCAATAGCTGCCTTTCCTTAAATCGATGACTTCCTTGAGTTTGCTGTCTTTTAGTTTTTTGTTCCCATCGAATTCTATTTCGTTTACAATAGGAAATTCTTTGATGTAAACCTGAACAGAAACTCCTTGAGGAAGATCAGTTTTTTCAAATCTCACATCTTCAAAAACACCTAATTGATACAAATTTGTAATTGATTTGGAAATATCATCAGGATTTAAACCATCTCCCACTTCCAAAGTGATCATAGAATTTATCAGATCAGTTTCTATATTCTGGTTGCCAATTATCTCTACTTCCAGAATTAAATTATTTTGGGCCAACATGCAACTGATAGTTGTAAGAAGTACCAGTAAGAATCCCAGTTTCTTCATCTATCCTCCATTTTCTGTAAAATCTGCTCCATTTATAAAATCAGCTTTTGAAAGTAAAGCTTTTTTCCGAAATATTCTGTAAGTGGTTTTGGTTAAAATGTTTAGTAGGTAGTTTCTATTTTGGTGTAACTGATTCCATGATAGTTACACGACCGAAAAAAATATTGACGGCAAAATCAGCATCAAGAATTTCGGATTTATTGAAATCAGATTTATGATTTCACAATAAATGGGGCATTAGCTCAGATGGGAGAGCGCATGACTGGCAGTCATGAGGTCAACGGTTCGATCCCGTTATGCTCCACCAATTTGTAAAGCCGCTTTCGAGCGGCTTTTTCTTTTAATACAATTTTTTTCCCTTTACTACTTTCTATTGGTTAGCTTTTCATATCAACTATCAGACCCTTTTATCAGCATTGAAATAAATTGCTTTGATCGCTTCAGAAAAGTTTTTCAGGTTATCAATGCTGAAAATGAAGATATCTTCTACTCCTCGAGTCTTGAGATCATTCAATAAACGCATCCAGTATTTAGCTGATCCTGTCTTTGCTATCCAAAAAACCAATTTCGTCTTTTTTACAAGAGAAATTTATTCCTAACTAACATTGAAGTCAAGTCAAGTAATCACGATCCATAATTAATATTTTGCTGATGAAAAAATAATTAGACAAATAAATAACTTGTATCCAATAGTGAATCAGTTATTTATTTGATTTGAAAAGTGATATTATAATATGAAGTTTAGAGGGATGTTATGAGTGATAATAAGAGTAAACAAATGCAGAAATATTTTTTTACTAACGGTAAAACTAAGTCAATTAACTCTTATCTTAAAGCCTTGAAGAATTATGAAAGATCTGGTGACAAAGAAAAAATAATTCAGAGCTATTTCGAAATCGGTACTAAATATGGGTTACTGCAAAATTACCGAAAAGCTCTAGAATATTTCTTCTTAACATTTAATGCTACATCAGAAAATGATAATCCTAAAATTCATGTTAAGTCAGCAGCAAATATTGGTCTTATGTACACTGCAATTCATAAAAATGAAAAAGCAATTGAATTTCTTTTATATGCCCAGAAATTCTTTAAATTGAAATCAGATAAAATAAATGTAGCAAATACAAATAGGCACATTGCTGATAGTTATAATAATGCTAAGATATATACAAAGGCTTTAGAATATTATTTTAAAGCAATTGATATATATGAATCTCTCGAAGATAATATTCTAATGTCAAAAGCAATTAATGGCACAGCCGTAACATATTATTATCTGGGTAATTACGATGCCGCTCTGGAAAGGTTTTTTGCTTCTTTAAAAATTCAGCAAGATGAGAAGTTTTTCGATGGAATTGGTATTACTGAAAATAATATTGGTGAGATTTATTATAATATGGGAAAATACGCTGAAGCACTGAAGTATTATGAGAGGGCTTTGGTAACTTACAAGGATCTTAAACAGAATAATTTTAGATCGACTATTTACTTAGGTATTGGTGAAGTACAAAAAAAATTAAAAAAATATGATCTCGCCTTAGAAAGCTTAAATTCTGCACTCAAAATTTCTGAAGAGATGAATGTTAAAACAAATTTACCAAACATCTTAATGGAAATGAAAGAGATCTATTATATTATGGGTAATTATAAAAAAGCTTATGAAATTCAGGAGAAATATTTAACAATAAAAGATGAAATTTTGCAGGAAACAAAAAAGCTTGAGAAAGAGAAATTCCAAAAAGAAAAATTAACAGATATTGAATCGATATCATCGAATGG
>QMNP01000172.1 GCA_003647825.1 Candidatus Cloacimonadota bacterium | reverse complement strand
ATGAACCGGAAGTAAAAATTGTTTTGCCTGAACTATGCTTCGAAAAGATATGATTGTTCAAGAATGAATGATGTTAATAAGTAATAGACATAACACACAGCTCCACAGCCCAGCAAGCAAGAAGTGATAAGTATAGTGCCCCAACAAAAATCTTTATTTTATAAGTTAGTCCGTCCTGAAAAAGTATCTAATTTATTGAAAAATATACAGATTAAAAATATAATAATAAGCTAATTTCTTTCAGGAAGTGAACAAAAATCCGTCAAAAGCTGAGCGTTTAAGTGCTGGAAACCGCATATCAGAGCCGGAAATTAATCCGGCTTTATTTCTATCTAACCGTTGCGAATGTCCAGTAAAGCATGAAGTCTTACAACTATTTACACAGTTTATAAAATCACACTTTCCTGGTACTCACCAAATTCTTCTCGGAGCACTCCGCAGATCTCACCCAGAGTAGCATATTCCTTCACAGCTTCCACGATCAGCGGCATCAGATGATCATCACCTTGTGCTGCTTTACGGATCGCTTCCAGTTTTGTTTGAACTAATGCATTATTACGATTATTTCTCAATTTAGCCAGCCCTGTTTTCTGGTTCTCACCAATTATCGGATCAACTCGTAACAATTCCGGTTTGGTTTTTTCTTCAACTTTGAATTCATTAACACCAACAACAATTCTGTCTTTAGTTTCAATGGATCGCTGGTAATCAAAAGCGCTATTCTGGATCTGTTGCTGCGGATATCCTTTTTCGATTGCTCTTACCATTCCACCCATTTTCTCGATCTTCTCGATCATCTCACCAGCTTCGTTCATCAAACCTTTCGTAAGTGATTCTACATAATACGAGCCAGCCAATGGATCGATAGTGCTGGTCACTCCGCTTTCATGTGCCACGATCTGCTGAGTTCGTAATGCGATCTGAACTGAATCTTCTGTTGGAAGAGCCAGCGCTTCATCTCTACTGTTCGTGTGTAAAGATTGCGTTCCACCCAAAACAGCTGCTAAAGTTTGAATTGTAACTCGAACAACATTGTTATCGGGTTGCTGGGCAGTGAGTGTACAACCGGCAGTTTGTGTATGGAATCTCATCATCATAGATTTAGGATTGGTGGAACCAAATTGTTCTTTCATTATCTTAGCCCATAAAAAACGAGCTGCTCTAAACTTTGCGACTTCCTCTAAAAGATCGTTATGAGCGTTGAAGAAAAATGATAATCTGGGAGCGAAGTCATCTACATTCATGCCGCTTTCGATGGCTGCTTTTACATAAGCTACTCCATCTGCCAGGGTAAATGCTATTTCCTGTGCTGCTGTGGAACCCGCTTCACGAATATGATAGCCGCTGATAGATATCGTGTTCCACTGGGGAACTTCTTTACTGCAGTAAGCAAATATATCTGTTATCAACCGCATGGATGGCTGAGGTGGGAAAATATAAGTTCCCCTTGCAATGTATTCTTTTAACACATCATTCTGAATTGTACCGCGCAATTTTTCTCTGCTCACACCTTGTTTTTCGGCTACTGCAATATACATTGCCAGCAGCACAGCCGCGGGAGCGTTGATCGTCATGGAAGTAGAAACTTTATCCATTGGAATGCCATCGAATAGAACTTCCATATCGGCCAGTGAATCGATAGCCACACCAACTTTACCGACTTCGCCTTCACTGATAGGATCATCACTGTCATATCCCATTTGAGTAGGAAGATCAAAAGCTATGCTTAGTCCGGTCTGTCCTTTCTGCAAAAGGAATTTATAACGTTCATTCGATTCCTGAGCATTGCCAAAACCGGCATATTGCCGCATTGTCCAGAATCGACCGCGATACATGGTGGGCTGTACACCACGGGTATAGGGATAAATTCCAGGAAAGCCAATTGTTTCTTTATAGTCTATATCTTCTGTATCTTTATTTGTATAAAGCCTTTTCACTTCTGTATCTGAGACTGTAACAAATTTATTCTTCCTCTCAGGGAAACGGCTTATTGTTTTCTCAACAGCTTTCTCGAACTGCTGTTTCTGTTCATCATATGTCTTCGGCATAACATTCTCCCGATTATTTTTTTTGTTTCAAATCGTAAATATCTGAGAATATGTCAAATAGTTTAAGGAAAAAGTCTTTTTTCCGAAATTGGAATTTTATTATTAAGATCATCTCCATCACATTTTTTTTATTGACGACTTCCAATGAATGGCAGTATAGCAAAAAATGAAAAAAGTGATACTGATCACAAATGAGGGGTGATAAATGGATTATTCCCGGCAGATCCAAAAAGCATTGAATTTTATGGAAGGACGACTTACCTGTAATCTGGAACTGGAAGATATTGCCGATATAGCAAACTTTTCCATGTTCCATTTTCATAGATTATTTGTAGGCATTGTTGGTTATACTCCCATGGATTATGTGCGTCGTCGCAGATTATCGGAAGCAGCTCGAGAGCTTGTGTATAGTATGCGTTCCATCAAGGTAATTGCTTATAGATATCAGTTTGAATCGCAGGCTTCATTCACACGCGCTTTTGGGAAGCAGTTTGAATTATCACCGGGAAAAGTTCGAAAGACAAAGCATGCTTTTGCGTATTTCGCACCCATCGATGTAAAAAAAGAAATGAAACGAAAAGGAGTGGATAGCATGGAAGTAAAAATCATGAATAAAGAAGCAATGAAGATTGTCGGTATGAAAACAACTACAACAATCAAAAACAACAACATCCCGCAACTCTGGGATAAATTTAATAAGGTTTGTAGCTCAATTCCTAATATTAAGGAACAGAAAGTGGCATTAGGAGTATGCCCTCCAGTTGATATCAAAGATTTCAATGAAGATGCACCGTTTGATTATATTGCAGGAATGATCGTAGAGAATTTCAATAACATTCCAGATGGAATGATAACTTATGAAATTCCAGCTCAAAAATATGCCGTGATCACCCATAAAGGTGCTCTTGATACACTACAAAAAACTTATAACTATTTCTATTCAGTCTGGCCCGAAAAATCCGGAATGGAGTTCAGCGATGGAACTGAGTTTGAACTTTATGATGAACGATTCATCTTCGGATCACCCGAGTCGGAAATGGATATCTATCGACCATTGAAATAGCTAAACAAAAAGCGGAGTTTGCAGCTCCGCTTCTTGATATTTTTCTAAACTTAAATGTTAAATCACTCCAACCCGTTTACCAATTTTTTCAAATTTTTCCAGAGCTTCATCTAACTGCTTCCTGGTATGAGTTGCCATGAAGCTTGTGCGAATAAGAGTATCGTTTGGAGGAACAGCAGGTGGAACTACCGGATTAATAAATACACCTTCATCATCCAGTTGTTTCCACATCTTAAAAGCATTCATCAGATCACCCACATGTAAAGGAATTACCGGAGTACAGGAAGTTCCCGTATTAAATCCCATTGCTTTAAAATTCTCTGCCATATAATGTGTGTTATCCCAAAGCATTTTGATACGTTCAGGTTCTTCTTTCATTATCTTTAAGGCTTCCAGTACACTGGCAGCGGAAGCAGGAGGAAGTGATGCACTGAATATCAGTGATCTGGCATGATGCTTCATATAATGAATAACATCGTTACTACCAGCAATGAAACCACCGATAGAAGCCAATGATTTACTAAAAGTACCCATTATTAATTCCACATCATCAGTACAACCTGCCGCCATAGTAGCACCTGCACCTGTATGGTGTAATACTCCCAGGGAATGAGCTTCATCAACCATAACTTTTGCACCATGTTTTTTAGCAATTTTGCAGATATTGGAAACGTCGGCAATATCTCCTTCCATGCTGAAAATTCCATCTACTACAATCAGAGCATCATCACCAGATGTACGCTTTTCTAACACTGTATCCAGATGTTTCATGTTGTTGTGATTGAAACGCAGCATTTTGCCGCCGGATAGAGTACAGCCATCGATTATGGAAGCGTGGTCAAATTTGTCGGTAACAATAAATTCATCTTTATTAACCATAGACTGGATAGCACCAAGATTTGCCATATAGCCTGCTGCAAATGCTAGAGATGCCTCCTTGCCTACCAATTCCGCAAGTTTAGCTTCCAGTTCAATATGTATATCCAGAGTTCCATTAAGGAAGCGTGATCCAGCGCAACCAGTTCCATATTTATCGGTTGCTTTTTTGGCTGCTTCTATAACGCGAGGATGATTGGTAAGCCCCAGATAACTGTTCGATCCCATCATCAACATTCGTTTACCGTCACAAATCACTTCCGTATCTTGTTCAGATTCTATTTTTCTGAAGTATGGGTAGTGTCCCAAAGCTATAATTTCTTTTGCTTGTGTAAAATTGCCTACTTTATCTAATAAGCCCATCTATTCTCCCGAATATCGTTTATTACATTCCAAAACGTTTACGCAATCTGCATTGTCAATAAAATAAAAAAAGCAAACAAGAAAATCCCTGCTTTCCAGAGTTCTGAGATCTGGAATCCCGATTGGCTCAATTACCTGGTTGGTTCAATCATCTCGATTGAACCTCAAGTTTCATTAGATAGTCCCGATCTGAATTATCAATACACTTTTTTTAAAGACGAAAAAACAAAACTTTGTGGACTCCCCGGGACGAAATGCCAGCGCATTATTTCATTAGCAGCATTTTGCGTGTAAAGGTTTTATCTCCTGCCTTAAGCTGGTAGAAATATACACCGCTGGATACGGGTTTGTTAGATTGATCAGTGCCGTTACAGGTTATATTAATATTACCCCCTCGTCCTTCGAT
>QMNP01000171.1 GCA_003647825.1 Candidatus Cloacimonadota bacterium | reverse complement strand
CAATGGTGATGATTTTTCCTCGCAAAAATTGGCAGAACCACGGGGATAACGAATTACGATTGGACCATCACTGTAGTTAGCAGCAAATTTCATCATTTCCTGCAACTCATCTGCATTGGCCGGAGCCAGAATCAATAGATCCGGGATCAAATTAAGATAGGATAGATCGAAACAACCATGATGGGTTGCACCATCTTCTCCAACTAATCCGGCTCGATCCAGGCAAAAAACTACCGGTAATTTCTGTAGAGCAATATCATGGATAACCTGATCATAAGCTCGCTGCAAAAAGGTAGAATAAATTGCGACAAAAGGCTTGATTCCCTGAGTTGCTAATCCTCCGGCAAATGTTACAGCATGCTGTTCAGCAATACCAACATCATAAAATCTTTCGGGGAATTCCTTAGCGAACTCTGTTAAACCAGTACCGTCGGTCATGGCAGCAGTGATTGCTATAACTTTCTCATTTTCTCTGGCTATCTCACATAAAGAATTGCCAAAAACTTTGGAATAGGAAACACCTTTCTTCTGAACGCATTTACCGGAAACTATCTCATAAGGTCCCAGACCGTGAAAGCGGGGAGAATCATCTTCCGCATGATTGTAGCCCTTTCCTTTAGTGGTAACAACGTGAATAAAGATCGGGCCATTCATATTGCGCAAAACTTTTTTAAAGATACGAACCAGGCGAGGAATATTATGTCCGTCAATTGGACCAACGTATTTAAAACCAAGATCTTCAAACAGGATATTTGGGGCTAAGGAATTGATCATGTTCTCTTCAATTTTTCGAGCACTGAGGATCATGCGGCGACGGATCCTGTGCGGCATATGTTGTACAAGTTCCCATACTGCATTTTTAAAAACATTATACGAGCGGCTAACCAGAATATTGGTAAGATAAGCCTGCAGGGCTCCTACATTTTTAGAGATAGACATGTTATTATCATTCAGGATAACGATCATGTCTTTTTGAATGTGCCCAACATGGTTGAGGGCTTCAAAAGAAATTCCACCTGTTAGTGCTCCATCTCCGATCACAGCAATACTATGGCTCTTTTCTTTGTTTAATTCCTTACCTACAGTTATCCCTAAAGCTGCAGAAATAGAGGTGCTGGCATGCCCCACACCAAAGGCGTCATAATCACTTTCGAAGATATTATTGAAGCCGCTGATCCCGCCAAATTGACGTAATGTATCAAATTTATCGTTACGTTCTGTTAAAATTTTGAAAGCATAAGATTGATGACCAACATCCCAGACAATACGATCTTTTTTGGGATCAAAAACTTTCAGCAGAGCAATGGTTAGATCGGTAGATCCCAAACTTGGAGCTACATGACCGCCATTTTTGGCAGTTACTTCGATAATTCGTTTTCTTACATCTTTTGCTAATTCTATCAACTCTGCCAATGATAATTTCTGCACATCAGCAGGAGTTTTTATTTTATCTAACATATAAATCCTTAAAACTATAATTTACCAAAAAAGAAATTTAAATATCGCTATAATGGTGTCAAACAAAAATCCTGAAATTTAAGTTTCAGCAGCCAAGCAAATTACAATATCAGATCATTTACCCAGTTCAGAATTGCATCAATTCCCGTCTTTTTTAATGAGGAAACGGGAAAAAGATCTTCTTTTTTTACCTGAAATTCAAGAGCTAGTTTTTTTATTACAGATGGTATTTTTGATTTTGCAATTTTATCGGATTTCGTTACTGCAATAGCATATGGGATATTGCTTTCTTTCAGCATTTGCAAAGTTAAGATATCTTTAGGATCAGCCTTATGACGAATATCTACCAGCAGCATAACACCATTAAGGTTCAAGCGTGATTCCAGATAAGTCATGATCATTTTCTTCCAGGCTGCTCGTTCTGTTTTGCTAACTTTAGCGTAACCATAGCCAGGAAGATCGACAAAGCTCAAAAAACCATTCTCATTGTTTTTATCTTTAAATCTGACTTCAAAGAAATTGATCAAGCGAGTTTTACCAGGCGTACCACTGACTTTGGCTATTCCTTTTCTTCCCAATAAAGTATTGATCAATGAAGATTTGCCTACGTTCGATTTGCCGGCAAAAGCTATCTCTGCATAGGGTGATGGATGATACTGTGCTGGTTTTGTTGCGCTCTTTACAAATTTCGATTCAACTATTCTCATGTTATTTTAGCCTCAGAGTCTCAGAGGGCACAGAGTTTTGTATTTCAATGTCATCTAAAGTATTTTCCTTGAAATTCCATTTTTAACAAGATCTTTATTAAAATTGATAAGAAGGCCAATCTTATAATTTCCTAGTTTCATATAGCTTAGTAACTGAGCTTCAAATACTGGATCATGACGATCTACGCTTTTCAACTCTAACACAACTTTATTTTCTACTAAAATATCAATTTTATAATTACCTAGTGGTTTATTCCTATATGTCACATTAATTGTTTTCTGTCTTTCATAGTTAAAACCATTATGTTCTAATTCTATGCAGAGAGCTTTTTCATAAATGCTTTCTAATAAGCCAGGGCCTAATCTACGATGAACTTCAATAGCGCAACCAATTATTTTCTTTGTTAGCTTGTTGATTTCTTCCAGGATTTCCATTTTTTTACTTAAACACTATCTCTGTGCTCTCAGTGCCTCTGTGGCTTCTATTCGTAATAGATCATAGAAGATCGTTCAGATTCCCAAACTTCTACATCTGCAATTTTACATCCTTCAACAGAAATTTTTGTTTTCATTTCTTCATAAATATATTTCGCTATATTTTCTGAAGTAGGATTTTCTTCTTTGAATGGTTCCAACTCATTCAAGTAACTGTGATCCAGCACTTCCATAATATCATTCAAGGCTTTCTTTACATCACCAAAATCTATAGTCATTCCGATCTTATCTGTGTTCTGGCATTTTATTCCAACTCTCACTTTCCAATTATGTCCATGCAGATTTTTGCATAATCCTTCATAACCCAACAACTTGTGAGCAGAAGCAAAATGCGATGTTACATTTAATTTATACATTTTATCCTCCGAATAAATAATTTATTATGAGGTTTCTGCATAATACAAACTTTGTCTTTGCGAAGCATCTATCAGAGAGTTTCTGCTGAAGCAATCTATATTGCTAATTGATTACTATTTATAAAGATTGCTTCGTAAGTAACAGCAAGAAGCAAACTCGCAAAGACACACGTTTTTTCTTTTCTCACAAAAACACCCTATTATGCAGAACTCATATAATCTATAATACTTAATCATCATAAATTAAGCAAAATCAATTAAAAAACACCCCTAATATTGTAAAGACTTTTAGGATTTTTGCTCTAAGCTATTGTAAAGATATTTAGAATTGACAAAATGCAGTTCAATCCCAATTTCACCACTTAGTAAAATTGAAATACGAGGAAGTTAATGGAACATTTAAGAATCGGAATTGTAGGAAACATTGGAGTAGGAAAATCTACCTTGGTAGATGCTGCCAGCAAGGCACCTTTAAATGAAATCTTATTATCAACTATTCCCAATAGAACTAATGAGGAAAAAGTATATTCATTTCAGGAAAAATTCAATCCTAAAGTATTGGATGCTTTTTATGCAGATCCTGTTGGAAATGCCTTTATGGCACAGATCGAGTTCTTTAACGGCAGACTTGATCGACAGATCCAGATCGAAGGGTGTAAGGGTATAATTTTAGAAGATAGAACTCTGCCCGAAGACTATCATATTTTTGGTTTAGCTCAAAAGATCTTAGGCAATATGACGGAAGAAGAATTCCTGGCTTATCAGCGTAATTATAACCTGATGACATCTAAAATCCCTGAACCGGATCTGATGGTTTATTTAAAAGCTGACGTATCTACCCTGCTGGATAGGATTAAGGAACGAGGACGTGAAAGTGAATCTACCATACCATCGGAATATCTTTCTCAATTAAATGAACTTTATGAATTGTTCATCTATCGTCATGTAAAATGTCCTGTATTGGTTATCGATGCTAACGTTGATACTCCAATAGATGAATATTTAAATAGCACGATAAATAAAATTGCTGAAGAGATCAGAAATCTTGATTTGCGCGTTACAACACCCGGCATAAGCAAATGGGTTACTCTTCCCGAAACTGCCGCCACATTAAAGGCGATCGATGCTGAAAGCAAACTGGAAAAATATCTGCAGGAAAATCATAAACTTCTTGCTGTTGCCGGTAATGTGGGCTTAGGAAAATCAACTCTTACAGCCATTATGCAGAGAAGTTTAAAGATAATCGGTTTGTATGAAAATCCTGAAGAAAATCCTCTTCTGGAAAAATTTCTGGCAGATAAACCCAAATATTGTTATGATCTGCAAATTCATTTCCTGAAGATGCGCAAAGAATTACAGGAAAAGGGAGCAAATAAAAGTGCGAGCTATGTAATGGACCGATCCTTACCGGAAGATCTACTCACATTTTGTTATCTTTTTCATCATGATGGTTACCTTACCAGTAATCAACTCGATGATCTGACAGCCCGATTTAAAGCAGTGTGCAATGAGATTCCCTCTCCCGATCTTCTTATCGTTTTAAAGGGAAGAGCAGATCTAGCCTGGAGCCGCATTCAGCAGCGCGGTAGAGAGATGGAAATTGAAGGCGGCTGGAATCAAAGTGAGATCGAATCCCTGAATAAATGGTATAATACTTATCCCAATGATGTTATACGGTTTGGTTATCACAAAGGAAAAGTAATGGAAATTAATGTGGAAAAAATCGATTTTACAAATAGGATTCACGTCGGCTATATTTT
>QMNP01000170.1 GCA_003647825.1 Candidatus Cloacimonadota bacterium | reverse complement strand
GAGAGTTTCTGCTGAAGCAATCCATATTGCTAGTTGATTACTATTTATAGAGATTGCTTCGTAAGCAACAGCGAGAAGCAAACTCGCAAAGACACACTTTTATTCTTTACTTACAAAAACACTCTATTATGCAGAACTCATTAAATATGTGTAAATCGAGAAACAAATTCAACGAAACGAGAAATTACCAAAATTTGATTTGCGTCAAGCTGAAAAAATATACAGAAGCAAAAACATATTGACTGAATATTTCTGCTTCGAAACATTCCAATCAAGAAAGGGGATTTTGCAAAATGATCAAGAATTACAAATTCAGAGGGAATTATTTCAACTACAGAACTATCTGCTATCTTCTTGGTTTTGAGACATGTCAGAAAGGTTTACCGGGATTTCATCCAGGGGAAGTAGATTACGAAACAGATACTGGTGAAAAAGGAACAATTGCATTAAGTGCCAGAGAAGGTCTTTTCTTTTGCCGCAGAACAGATGCCGAACGTAGAGAATTATTGGATTTGATCATAAAATCCAGAGTAGGTGACATAGATGCAGAGATCAGATTAAAACAGAATTTATTGGAATTAGTGGAAACAAGCAAACGGAATTATGGCAATCATGAACTAATTGAAAATGAATATCTGATCCCATCTTGCACACTTAATGAATATCCTGCTGATCAAATAAGCCATAAAGGTGTTAATTTACTTCATCTTACTCAAAATGGTTATCCAGTTCCAGATTTCTGCATTCTTTCTTCAAATGTATATCATCTCTCCCGAAATGAAAGAAAAAAATATATTTTAGCTGCTATTGCAAATTTAGAAAAAATGACTGCGCAAAAACTGGATTCCAGTAAACATCCACTGGTCTTTGCCATTCGAACTGCCATGCCTTCCTATATTCCCGGAGTAATGCCAACATTCCTGAACGTAGGTGTAACAAAGAAATCTTATAAAGCTTTGTGTAAGATCTACGGAAAAACAGCAGCTGGAAAAATCTATTTGAATAATTTACAGACACTGGATATTCACCTGTTTGGGAAACCGAATGATGCGATCTTAACAGATACAGAGCACTTGGAAGAGCAAATAGAAGATCTATATAAGAAGATATCAGAACGAGATGAAAAATTACTGACTGATGCCTTGTATCAAGTGTTTTTCTTTGTAAAAAGAGCCCATGAATATTACGAATTAAATCAGGACTTGCTTTTAACATTCTTTCGTAATAAAGAAAAATATCTGTCTCTAATTCTGCAGAAAATGGTTTGGACTGTAAGGGACGATGAATCCTATCCGGGTGTTCTTTACAGCCGTCATTCCCGTACAGGACTTGGCATCCAGGTTGAAAGTCTGCCCAATATTTTTGGTGAAGAGATAATGACAGGACTCATCGATACACGAGATCATGAATTTTTCGATAGAGAGTCTATAAAATCAGAATTTCCTGCTGTTTACCATTTTGAGCCTTCTCTTAGAGAGTTGGAGAAGATGATGCAGTCTCCTGTTACAATAGAATTTGCAGCAGAAAGTGGAGATAACACATATCTATTTGCTGTTTTGCAGTTAAATGAATCTGAGCTTACAGGTAGAGCGACTTTATTGTCTTCCATCGATCTATATCAAAAAGGAGTTATTAATGCAAAAAGAGTGATAGAGCTGATCAAACCATATCATCTCACACAAATCTTTTCAGAACGAATTGATGATAGATCTTTTAAATCGCTGTCATTTTTTTGCAAAGGAGTTTCGATTTTACCTCGAACAGCTGTTTCTGCTCGAATTTATTTTTCTGCAGCTAAAGCTTTGGATGCAAAACGAAGAGGTGAAAAAGTTGTTTTCTGCAAAGAGAGTTTTATACCTGCAGATACTCTGGTAATGGGAGAAGTTGATGCTATTCTCAGTTTCACACCAGCAGCAATACATGTGGTTACTGCCTGCAGAGGTTATGGCGTTCCGGCTTTTTTAAATCTAGAGAAATTTGGCGTTAAACTAAAAGAAAACAGTCTTATCAATGAAAATGGCATTGAACTGAAAGAAGGTGAATGGGTTACCATATCCAGTAAAAGGCAAAAAATCTTTTTAGGAAAAGCAGATTTTAAACCAGCACGGTTTCAGAGTTATCTGGATGGAGCTAAACTGGAGATGCCTCCAAAAGAAGAGAAGGTTTTTGTAAATATGGCCAAAGCTTTCTTAGCCTATGATGAACTTGTAGATAACCTGAAGTTGGAACAAATCGTAAAACTGGACGAATTGATAAAATTGATCCGTACAAATATGAGAAAAAAACCCAAAAAAGCAGCAACAGTTATGAATAATTGGTTCGATAAAAACACCGATGTATATTGGCAGCAGATTTTAGAAAGCGAACTTGGATCTCACCAAGATCAGCACAAGCTTTATAAAATGCTTACTTTGGATAGAAAAGTAAAATTATTCAAAAAACTGGTACCTTATTGTCAGAAGAATAAACTAAAAGGATTCATGGCAGGTTCTTTTATGTTGGGTAGATTCTTGTGTTTATCTCATCCTGTGGAATTTTGGAATGCTCTCGATGAAAGCAATATTGCCTGGATGTTGAATGAATACATTTTGTTTGAGAAATATATGAGTGTGTTAAATGAAGTCGGAGAGAGAGAAATAAACAGAGCTCGCAAGAAAATTCTTAATGAAGGATTAGGTCACATCAGCCTTAAAACAGGGAATGCCATGATCTTTATGTCTCTCAAGCTTTCAAACAAAGATCTGGAAAAGATCAGAGATTATTCTATTGAAGCTGCATCTGATGAAGAGACAATAGCTTTGATAAATCTTCTGATGGAACCTTATGGTAAATTCTATAATTATGATGTTAAATGGTCGTTATCTGGATTACAATCTCTGTGCGATGATGCTTCTCTAGATTTACCCAAAGCAACTGATAGGTAAACTTTATCAAGTCTTTTATTTGACGTAATTACTTACTGCAATTTTTTAAAGTAAGCTAAGGAAAATGAGGTGTTATGAATTTAGATAAACTTCCAAATATTGGAAAAGTGTTGGTTTCAAAGCTCGAAAAAGTTGGTATTAAATCAGTGGACGATCTGAAAAAAGCTGGTAGTAAAAACGCTTTCCTTAGAATTAGAACTCATTTAAATGATGGCTGAATCAATATGCTATATGGCCTGGAAGGTGCAATAAAAGGAATACGTTGGTATTTGTTATCTAAAGAAGAAAAGGCAGAGTTAAAGGAATTCTATAATTCCATTGATTTAGGATAAAAAATATGAAAGAAGAATTGAAGAAGATTCCCGGAGTTGATAAACTGCTCAACGAATCAAAAGCTTTGATCGCAGAATCTGGTGTAGATTTAGTAAAATTTGCAATCCGTGAATCCATAAAATCGGAACGAGAAAATATTCTTGCTGGAAATAAATATTCCGGAATTTCCAAAATCACAGCAGAGATTAACTCGATAGTGAAATCTATTGCTGAAACATCATTAAAACCAATGATAAACGCAACTGGTGTTGTATTGCATACAAATCTGGCTCGTGCTCCACTTGGTGATTATGTACAGCAGGAAATGCAGAAGATTCTGTCGGGGTACAGCAATTTGGAATTCAATTTATCTACTGGTAAACGTGGTCAACGCAATTGCCATATTTCTGAGCTTATCAAATTTGTGACAGGCGCTGAAGATGCAGTTGTTGTTAACAATAACGCAGCAGCTGTGATGCTTTGCCTGAAGACATTTTCAGAAGGGGGAGAAGCGATTATTTCCCGCGGAGAATTGATCGAAATTGGCGGTTCGTTCCGCATTCCAGACATCATGGAAGCCAGCGGTGCGAAAATGGTGGAAGTTGGTACAACTAATCGGACTAGACTTTCAGATTATGAAAACGCCATTACCAATGAAACAAAAGTGATCTTGAAAGCTCATAAATCTAATTACTACATCGGCGGTTTTACTGAAGAAGTAGATAACGAAGAGCTGGTGAAATTAGCCAAGAAGCATAATCTGATCTTTATTTACGATATGGGATCAGGACTTTTGAGAAAACCAGCAGGACTTCCCTTACAAAAAGAGCCTGACGTTAAATCTACACTGAAAGCTGGCATTGATCTGGTTACGTTCAGTGGAGATAAACTTTTGGGTGGTCCTCAGGCAGGCATTATTGCCGGTAAGAAGAAGTACGTTTCCAAAATGGCCAGAGATCCGATGATGAGGGCACTGAGAGTGGGGAAGATGACTTATGCAGCTCTTTCAGCTGTTATCAAATGCTATTTGAAAGATGAAGATCTGCTAACCAAAGTTCCTATTTTCGAAATGCTTAATCGGGATGAAAAAGAGCTGAAACGATTAGCTCAAAAATTATCAGATGATCTAAATAAAAATATAATTGAAAATGAAATTGTTACCAGCAAAGCTCAAGTCGGTGGAGGTACTTTACCAGATCTGGTTATCGATAGTCTGGCTGTGAAATTGATTTCGAATGATAAGAGTTTTGCCAAACGAACATTCGATAAACTGCTTGAACTTGATCGTCCGATTCTAGGGATTTTGCGAGAAGGAAACCTGATTTTTGATGTTCAAAGTATTTTTGAGAAAGATATCGAATATATTGCAGAGCAAGTTTCTTTAGCAGTGAAAGGCTAATTTATGGACTTTTTATTTGTTGGTAATATGCTGATTGATGGATACGGTAGTGCGATTGCAGGATATGTTTTAGGAAAAGCAACGGGAACTTAAAACTCTATCACAAAAACTGTAAAACCATCTTCCTGCGTATGCAATGAAAACTT